>DNDT01000134.1 GCA_003487525.1 Flavobacteriales bacterium | reverse complement strand
ATTGTATCTCCGGTATTCCAGGAGTAATCCGGTCCGCCTGAAGCAGTCAAATTGACTGAATCGCCCAAGCAGAACTCGGTAAGTCCATCGGCTGTTATTACCGTAACAGGTGTTTTAAGAATGGTAATTGTAGCACTTGTTGATGTATCATCAGGACATCCCGGATAACTTAACAATACCCGATAACTGGTCGTCGTATCCAAGTTAAGATATGAAAGTGTATCGGTGGTATTGGCCGGTACAACCGCAGTGTAGGCTCCGCCTCCAATTGATTGCTGCCATCCAACGATATTACCGAAATACCCTGTTAAATTTAAAATGCCGTTGTTCGGACCTTTACAATAACTTGCATCTGCAAGAACTGTTCCTCCAATCGCCGCAGGTTTTACCAAAATATCAACCGTGTTTGTAGTATCAGCCGGACAACCTCCGCTGGCAACAATTACCCGGTATCGGGTTGTATCGGTTAAGTCATTGTAGACATAGAAGGTGTCGTTGGTCGCACCGGGAGCATTGTTATATACAAGACCTCCATCCGTACTGGCCTGCCATGTAAACGTGTTTCCAATGTGTCCTCCAAGGATGATCACACCATTGTTATCGCCAGAACACACGGTCGCATCACCGGTAATGGATCCGGCCAGCGTAAATGTGTCGACAACAAGCGTAATACTCACTGTATCCGACGGACATAGACCATTCTTGACAAAAACCCTATAGTGTGTCGTTATTTTCAAGGTATCAAAACGCTGGAAAGTGGTGTCATTGTTAAGTGAAGCAAATCCAGGAACATTGTCAGCGCGTATCTCCCAGTCGAAAATCGTTTCCACGGGATCACTCAGGAAAATAGTGTCACTTCCTATTCCGTAACACAGTTGTGTGGTAGGAGTAACCAGCGTTCCCGTATATGGTTGGTCAATCAGCAATTGATACTGAGCCGAGGTATCCGGTGTACACGTATCACTTTGAACGATAGCTCTGAACAAGGTTGTGGTAGCAGTTGGATAGCTAATCTTGTTCGTATCACTCGAAGGTACCGGATTCCAGTTTAATCCTCCGTTTTCGGATGACTGCCACATGACAACGTCTCCATTAGATCCCGTCAACACCAGATGCGCGATTGTTCCGGCGCAGAGATGAGTGTCACCGCTAATAACTCCGGCTGCCGATGGCCCTATTTGTACAATGGCAATGTTGGATGTATCGTCCGGACACAGTCCCTGGCCTTGTACGATAACCCTGTACCATGTTTCCTGAGTCAGGTTGGTAAAAATCAGGGTGTCGGTGGTCTGACCTCCAATAGGACTCCAGGTTCCTCCTAAGTTAATGGAAGACTCCCAGCCCAGTAATGTACCGACCCTGCCCACAAGAATGATGGAATCAGAGTTTGTGCTTGAACATAAGCTTCTGCTTCCTGTCAATAGTCCAGGCGTCGTACCGGGAACTGTCACGATGGTCACTTCATTTGACGTGTCAGCGGGACAACCCGGATTCTGAATTCGCACCCTGTACGTCGTCGTATCGTTTAAATCCATGTAAACCAGACTATCAGCCGTATGAGACATTGGTGAGAATATTCCGCTTGTGGCAGAATCCCATCCCAGTATGGTTCCCGCGTATCCGGTCAGTCTGATAACTCCCTGGTTATTACCGCTACAAACGGTGTCGTTTACAGCCAGCGTGCCAATGAGGGTTGCCCTGACTTCCACCTTGACGATGTTTGAAGTGTCTGCTCCGCAAACACCGCCATTCATGGCTACCCTAAACTCGGTAATCGAATCCAATAAATTATTGAATATATACATGCCGTCAGTCTTCACAGGAGAGAATGGAGTCCAAGGTCCTCCGTCAACACGTTGATACCAGTTCTCAATTGGACCAAAATAGCCGGTTAACAGAATGGTATCGGAATTAGTGGTATCGCAATAAAAATAATCCTGACTTAATGTACCTGCCGATACAGTGTCACTGACCGTGATGGTAATGGTATTTGATGTGTCCGGAGTACATGATCCGCTTTGAACAATTACCCTGTATTTGGTGGTCTCCGTGAGATTTTGAACCCTTAGGGTATCAAAAGTTGCATTGAATGTAGCTCCCCAGGTGGCGGTTGCACTTGAATCCTGCCATCCGGCAACTGAACCCGTATAACCGGACAACTGCAATAAATTATTATGACCACTTATACAGACCGAATCGTCCTGATTTAAGGTTCCCGCAACTGACTGACCGACATCAATCGTCTGAACGTTGCTCGTGTCATTTCCACAAACCCCGCTTGTTACTATCACTCTGTACATGGTGGGAACTGTAATATTTTTAAATGTTGCCGTATCCTGTCCGCTAATCGCGGCAATGGTATTCCAGGTGCCGGTGGTATTTCTCTGCCAGGTTGTTGTTCCTGTATAACCTGTGAGTGATAAAAGCGTAGCGTTTACAGGTGTACAGTAAGAAGCCCCGCCAGATAGGGTACCAGCTACAGCATCCGGATTCACTGTCACCGTTACAATGGCCGATGTGTCATTGTCGCAGGAACCGCTTTTCACGACCGCCTTGTATTCATATACACCTGCAGTAAGTCCTGAATAGGATATGGTATCCTCTCCTGCACTGCTGGGAACGCTGGCAAANNCGTTCTGAACTCTCCATACCACTACTTGTCCGGTATAACCCGTGATAAATACGTTTCCTGAATTTCCTGTATCACAAACAACCGCACTACCGCTGGCCGTTCCTGCATTTGAAACCGGGTCGACAAACACCGTGTCGGGAATGGAATTCACCTCAGGGCAGGAACCCACTGATTCAAGTACTGCCCGGTAATGTCTTGTTTGTGTGATATTTGAATCGGTATGGGAGGTTGTTGTATTGGTGATTGCAGTCCAGCTTGAGCCATTGTTGGATCGTTCCCATCTTTTAACTCCACCACTTGAACCATTAAGATTCAGCGTGAAAGGCGTCATGCTTCCGGAACATACATTTCCTCCCAAATAATTAACAACTCCTCCTATTGCTGCGGGTATAATGGTGATGACAGCAGTATCCGATACCTGGGAGTTACATTTTCCATTCTTGACAATTGCCCTGAACCAGGTGTTCTGGTTTAATCCCACGTAATTGTATGATGTGGTAGCAGATACGGGTGAAACCGGGGTCCAAACGGTTCCGTTATTTACACTGAATTCCCAGTTCTGAACCGAACCGGTGTGGCCGGACACGGTGACAAAACCATTGTTGGACCCACCGCACACTGTTGCTGAACCCGTTGCTATACCACCTACAGTTGGCTGGTCCACAACCATTAACACAGTAGAAGACCGAAGCGTGTCGCAGGATGTACCGTTTTGAACCAGGGCTCTCCATAACGTGTTTGTTGTATAAGTAAAATTAAAAGATACTTCAAAATTATTCGTACTTGATTGAAGAGTATAATTGGCCCCGCCATCTGTTGAATACTCCCAACCAAGAACTGACCCTGTGTGTGTGTTGTTTAAGGTTAACACAGTAAATTTCAAACCCGCACAAATTGTATCCTTGGTAACAACTGTGGGTAAAAAATTCTTCCACATTGCTGTTCCTCCAACCGCTGCGGGTGTTACCGAAATGGTTACCGCCGTGGAACTGTCTTCCGGGCAAACCCCGCTTTTCACCCTTGCCTTGAACATGGTTGTCTGAGTCAATGCAGCGGATGTGAACGTAGAGGTGGGGGTCGAACCGGAAGCCGTACTCCAATTGAGTCCTCCGTTTATTGAGGATATCCAGCCAAGTGGATTTCCCACATTACCGCTTAAGGTCAGTACCCCGGAATTGTCTCCGGAACAGATGCTTTTACTGCTGGCCACTGTACCCGGCACGGTAACAGGATTTACAGTAATTGATTTATTTGCGGTTGTCTCAGCGGCGCATGTTCCCTGTTGAACAATGGCCTGGTATAATGTATTGACAGATATAACAGGAGAGATCGTTGTTTGGAGGGCACTTCCCGGAATATTGCTAAAGTTTGCCCCGCCGTCCGTTGACCTTCTCCATGTAAGCACGTTTCCGGTTTTACCTGTCAGGGTCAGCGTTACCGTTGAACCTGTACATTTGGGGCTGGCACCATTTATTGTACCTGCCACACTGGCGGGAAGTACAGTAATTGTAATGGTTGATGAGGCAGCCGTATCACAAGGTGTATTTTTAACAATTACTCTGTACTTTGTGGTAGTAACCAAATTTGTGTAATTCAATGTGGTATTCAGGTTGGCTATCGGTGTCCAACTGGTAAAAGGGGATATTGATTTTTCCCAACCCTGAATGGCACCATTTCCACCTGAATAGGTCAGTGTTCCCCCGTTGCTTCCGGCACAAACCGTGGTCGGATCAGATGTGGCAATTGTTCCGCCTAGGCTTGGTGAGCTGACCGTAATAATAGCCTGGGCGGAAGGAATGGCCGAGCATACCCCGTTCTTCACCAAGACCCTGTAATGTGTCGTGGTCACAATATTATTATACGAATAACCCGTCAAAGTATCCCCAACGCCCGTATTGTTCCATGTGCCACCCGCATCAATTGATTTTTGCCATTGAAAACTAGTGCCCCTGTAATTGATAAGATTTAATGTGCCGCCATTGGCTCCTGTACAGACCGCAACACTACTATTTATTACTCCTCCCAGGCTTGCAGAGTCAACGTTGACTGTAAATGTGGTGCTGTTGATGGATGAACAACTTCCACTTTTAACAATGGCCCTGTACGTAGTGGTAGCCGTAAGGTTGGATACCGGGACGCTCGTTAACCCAGCAAAACCAATTGAAGCGAATGCTCCTGCACCTACTTTTGACTCCCAGTGATCGACGTCACCAATTTGACCGTTCAAACTCAATGTACCTGAATTGGATCCGGAACATCCGGGATTATCACCAACATAGGATACAGTTCCACCAACCGAGATTGGATCTATTGAAAAGGCAGCCGTGTCAGATGAATCTACCGGACACACTCCCAGTTTTACCATTGCCCGGTAAATCAGCGGATCACCCGTTTTTATGTTTGAATAAGAAATTGGGTTAACTCCCGCCTGAGCAAGGTTCGTCCATGGAGGAGTGCCTGCAACAGAAGATTCCCAACGCTGAATAGAACCCGTGTGACCAGAAAGTGTAAGTGTTCCGCTGTTGTTGTTGTCACAAACAGCCCCTGCTCCTGAAATGGATCCTCCAACTGAAGCCACATCAACTTGAACTTTAACCACCGTCGAATTTTGAAAGAAACATTGGCCATTTTTTACCGCTGCTCTGAAGTACGTGGTTGTGGGTAGAATACCGGGCGCTATGAAGGTGTCGGAACCTGCCGTAAAATTTGGAAAATTAACTCCATCCGTACCGTCAAACCAACCCAATACCGTACCCCGGTATCCGGTCAGAAAAATGGTGTCGGCTGCACTTCCGATACAGACTGTATCAGGAGGGCCGGCAACACCACCCAGGGATGGTCCAAAGTTGTATGCATCTATTTCCGTGGTATCGTTGGTTTTGACAGGGTCCGATGCCCAACTGGTGTATGCCTTGACATGGTAGTTTGTTTCAATGGCAGATAAATTTGGCTTTACAGTGAAGGTGAAGTTTACCGTACCGGATGCCGGCAATACAACATTTAACAATTGTGTGACAGGAGCTGCCCCATTTATACTATATCCCAAAAGAATGGTGTTTGCAGGCACGGACACGGCCGTATAGTTTTTACATCTTACCGTAATCGGGTGTACCGGAAGAAGTCCACAAGAAGTTTTCGGGCTTATAATAGAATCCACTCCTGCATCCTGAGCATTTACTCCAATCGCCATAAGAGCGATTACCAAAAGGGTTAATAGCTTTTTCATATTTTCTATGTACTAGTACTCAATTCGCCTTCCTGAATGTCAATATTTACAAGCTTTACAAGGCCATTCTTGGAATCGCAATATACGTAAAATGAATACAATAGGTTTCGGTATCTAATCAACTTATTCATAGTCATTTGTTAACAAAACTACGTATTAAATTGCCTTAAATTCATTTAAATATCGAATAGCATCCTCGAGGTCTCCCTGCGTGTCTACCGACAAATTTTCAATGTCTGTCTCGACCGCACGAATATCATAACCGTTCGTCAACCAACGCAATTGCTCCAATTGTTCCATTCTCTCTGCTTTAGACGGCTTCAGTCCGGCAATGGTTGCCAAAATATCCAGACGGTATGCGTATATACCGATGTGTTTTAAATACCCCTCGCCTTCCATCCACTTACTTTTTTCGATCCCTCTTCTGTGAGGCACAGGAGATCTGGAAAAATATACCGCATTACCATTTTCTCCAAGAACGACCTTAGGGATGTTTTCGTCTTCCAATTCCTTTTGTGATGATATTCTCTTATAAAGAGTTCCTATTTGCGTATTTCCGTCACAAATATTGGCCAACTGGTCAATTTGAACGGGGGAAATGAAGGGCTCATCCCCCTGAATATTCATTACGTAATCGTATTTTTCATTTAACGCATTGACTGCTTCCAGGCAACGTTCCGTTCCACTTTCGTGATTGACCGAAGTCATGATGACCCTGCCTCCGCATTTCTTTACATGTTCCTCAATCCTTTGATCGTCAGTTGCAACCATCACTTCATCCAGGGTAGCAGCTTTTTTACATTGGTTATAAACACGCATAATCAAGGATGTATCTCCAAGCATCTTTAACGGTTTTCCGGGCAGTCTGGTGGAGGCATACCTTGCAGGAATAATACCGATTATACGCATAGTGGATTTTTATGTAATAATAGCACTTTCTTGAATTTGAATGAATGACAAATATCATATGAATAATGATTCGACCCTATATATGACCGCACTTTCAATGATGAAATCGATAGGACCGTCAATGGCAAGAAAGCTGATAAACGCAGCAGGTTCGGCAAAAGAAGTCTTTGAACTTAAAACACTGAATCACGCTATGTACAAGATTCCAGCGAAAGTTTTAGATGAATTAAGAGATTCCCAAACGATGGTCTCCGCCGAAAAAGAGTTGGAGTTTGCACGGAAAAATAACATCCAGGTTTTAACATATTACGACCCTACCTTTCCTTTTCGACTAAAACAGTGCTCAGACTCACCACTCGTTATTTTCGCAAAGGGTTCCGGCGCATTGGAGAGCAAACACATGCTAGCCATAGTTGGAACAAGAAAAGCAACAAGTTATGGAAGATCGGTCTGCAAAAAATTAATCGAAGATTTAAAAGGGCTGGATTTGACCATAATCAGTGGGCTCGCATTGGGAATAGATGGCACTGCCCATGAATCGGCCATTGAATCTAATTTAAATACCATCGGAGTTTTAGGGCATGATCTCACACGGATTTATCCTCATCAGCACTCTGAGTTGTACAAAAAAGTTGAGCATAACGGGCTCTTAATCAGTGAATTCTCCAGAGAAGCCATGTATACTGTTGGCAATTTTCCTTCCCGTAACAGAATAATAGCAGGAATGGCAGATGCAACCGTGGTTATTGAATCTGCAGAAAAAGGTGGCTCCCTCATTACAGCCGATATATCGAATTCATATAACCGAGAGGTTTTTGCGTTTCCGGGACGAATTTCCGATGAATTTTCAAGGGGCTGTAATTCGCTGATTAAAGGTCAGGGTGCAGCCATGATTGAAGGCGCTCAGGATTTAATTGAAATGATGAATTGGAACAATTCAGAAAGACCTGTGAACATCCAAATTGATTTGTTTGAATGTCTCAATGAATCTGAAAAAGAAATTGCTCAATTGATCAAAAAAAATGACAATGTTGGAATGGATTTTCTACTTACACATAGTGCCTTGAATATTAGCACATTATGCAATATTCTTCTTCAACTGGAATTTAAAAATATCATCACTTCTCTCCCCGGAAAAGTTTATTCAATCAAGGCTTAAATTAATCGCCTTTTTGACAGGGTCTAAGTCCATTTTTTATCTACTTTTGGCGCGCCATATTTAGCAATATTAAATTGATACAAAATGTCATCAAACACAAAAAAACTAGTATCGGATTTCGTAGCCCAGGTCGCTGCAAATAATCCGAATGAACCCGAATTTTTACAGGCTGTTGAAGAAGTAGCTGAAGCGGTTGTACCTTTTATGCAAAAAAATCCTGCATACAACAAAGGCAGATTGCTGGAGCGAATGACTGAACCCGAGCGTGTGATAATGTTTAGAGTACCTTGGCTCGACGATAAAGGAAATGTACAGGTAAACAAAGGATACCGTGTTGAAATGAATAGTGCCATTGGGCCTTACAAAGGCGGCCTTCGTTTCCATCCAACCGTAAACCTCAGCATTCTGAAATTCTTGGGCTTTGAACAAGTTTTCAAAAATAGCTTAACCACGTTGCCAATGGGTGGCGGAAAAGGTGGTTCTAACTTCGATCCAAAAGGAAAATCCGACAATGAAGTAATGCGCTTTTGCCAGAGCTTCATGACCGAATTGTCAAAACACATCGGACCCAACACTGACGTACCAGCCGGTGATATTGGAGTTGGAGGAAGAGAGATCGGATTCTTGTTCGGCCAGTATAAAAGATTGAGAAATGAATTTACCGGAGTGTTAACCGGAAAAGGAATGTCATACGGTGGTAGTTTGATCAGACCGGAAGCTACAGGTTACGGCACTGTCTATTTTGCCCAGGAAATGCTGTCTACAAAGAAAGATAGCTTCAAGGGTAAAACAGTGGTTATTTCAGGTTCCGGAAACGTTGCTCAATACGCATGTGAAAAAGCAACACAATTGGGTGCTAAAGTAGTAACCCTTTCAGATTCTCAAGGTTTCATTTATGACAAGGATGGTATAGATGCCAAAAAACTTGCATGGGTTATGGAACTTAAAAATGAAAAAAGAGGTCGAATCAGTGAGTATGTAAAAAAATTCAAAGGCTCCGAATATGTTGAAGGAAAAACTCCCTGGACCGTTAAGTGTGACATCGCACTACCATGTGCTACCCAAAACGAACTCAATGAGAAAGACGCTAAAGCGCTTCTGAAGAACAAATGTATGTGCGTTGCGGAAGGTGCGAACATGCCAAGTACACCAGAAGCCATTGTTCAATTCCAGGCCGCAGGCATTCTTTACGCTCCTGGTAAAGCTTCTAATGCAGGTGGTGTTGCAACATCAGGTCTGGAAATGTCGCAAAACTCTCTTCGATTGAACTGGACTCGGGAAGAAGTTGATCAAAAATTGCACGGAATCATGAAGAGCATACATGAGTCATGTGTCAAGTACGGAAAAGAAGGCAACAGCGTAAATTACGTCAAAGGGGCAAACATCGCCGGCTTTGTTAAAGTTGCTGATGCCATGATCGCTCAGGGGATTGTTTAATGCGATTTCCAAATAATCTAAAAAGGAAGTAGAAATACTTCCTTTTTTTAGTTTTAACCTCCCTAAAATACAATTATGTACGGAAAAATGAAAGATCACCTGAGTTCAGCACTGTCTGAGATACAAGAGGCCGGACTCTATAAAAGAGAACGTGTAATTACCTCGCCTCAGGGCTCGGAAATCAAGGTTACCGGAGGTAAGGAAGTACTGAACTTCTGTGCCAACAACTACCTTGGACTCTCTTCACATCCCGAGGTTATCAAGGCATCAAAAGACATGCTTGACAGACGCGGATACGGAATGTCATCGGTTCGGTTTATCTGCGGTACCGAAGACATCCATAAAGAGCTTGAGCAAAAATTATCGGCCTTTCTCGGTACCGAGGATTGCATTCTATATGCGGCAGCCTTCGATGCCAATGGAGGTCTGTTTGAACCCTTGTTCGGAGAAGAAGATGCGATTATTTCAGATGAGTTGAACCACGCATCAATCATTGACGGGGTGCGTTTGTGCAAGGCAAAGAGGTATCGCTACAAAAACTCAGACATGCAGGATCTGGAGGAACAACTTAAAGAAGCCCAGGCCCAGAGATTCAGGGTTATCGTTACCGACGGAGTATTTTCCATGGACGGGTACATCGCCAAACTTGATCAAATCTGCGATCTGGCAGATAAATACAATGCCCTTGTTATGGTTGATGATAGCCATGCCATCGGTTTTGTTGGAAAAACCGGCCGTGGAACACACGAGTACAACAACGTCATGAACCGTGTCGACATCATTACAGGAACCCTTGGGAAGGCACTGGGAGGTGCCATGGGAGGATTCACCGCATCGAAAAAAGAAATAGTCGATATGCTCAGGCAGCGGTCAAGACCTTATTTATTTTCGAATTCACTTGCACCATCTATCGTCGGATCATCCATTAAGGTGATTGACATGTTGAGTGAGACAACCGATTTACGCGATAAGCTTGAGGAAAACACCAAATATTTTCGTCAAAAAATGACAGAGGCCGGTTTTGATATTAAAAAAGGGGTTCACCCCATCGTGCCTGTCATGATTTACGACGCCAAGAAATCTCAAATCATGGCCGATAAACTGTTGGAAGAAGGCATATATGTCATAGGATTCTTCTATCCGGTTGTACCAAAAGAACAAGCCAGGATAAGGGTTCAGATATCAGCCGGACATTCAATGGAACATCTTGATCGGGCCATTGCCGCTTTCACCAAGATTGGAAAGGAATTGGGAATGATTCATTAAAGTGACAATTATTTTATCACAGTCAGTTGTTGAAATAAAAAAAAAGGATAAATTTGCACCCCCTTATTTTATGGGGAAAAACAGGCAATTACAAATATTAAACAGAAAAACGGTGAATACTCTAAGTTACAGGACCGTATCGGCCAACGCTCAAACTGTCAACAAAGAATGGTTGATTATTGATGCTGAAGGACAAACGTTAGGAAGGTTGGCGAGCAAAGTGGCCGCTCTTATCCGTGGCAAACACAAGACAAACTACACTCCTCATGTCGATTGCGGAGATAACGTGGTTGTTATCAACGCTTCAAAGATAAATCTGACCGGAAATAAGTGGGAAGACAAAACGTACATCAGGTATTCAGGATATACCGGAGGTCAGACTAAAACTCAAGCGAAAAATCAATTGGTGAACAAACCGATTTCGATGGTTGAAATTGCCGTTAAAGGTATGCTTCCAAAAAACAGATTGGGAAGAGCCCTTTTCAAAAATCTGTATGTCTATGAAGGCGCGGAGCACGGACAAGAAGCGCAAAAGCCTAANNGGACGTAGAAAATCCTCAATTGCAAGGGTTTACATGAAACCCGGTAAAGGTAATTTCGTCATTAACGACAAAGATGTAAAAACATTTTTTCCTACTACTCTTTTGCAGTACAAGCTTCACCAGCCATTTAATCTTACCAGCACTGATAAGAAATTTGACGTCACGGTAAACGTGAAAGGCGGTGGAATTACAGGACAGGTTGAAGCCATTCGACTTGGAATTTCAAGAGCACTATGCAAAGTGGATGATGCACATCGTTCAACATTGAAAGCAGACGGGCTTCTTACAAGAGATCCAAGAATGGTTGAACGTAAAAAACCGGGTCAGAAGAAAGCAAGGAAGAAATTTCAGTTCAGCAAGCGTTAATGGCGCACGCCAGAATTGTTTAGCATCTAAATTGGTGAGATGGCTAATTGCTCTACTCATCAATTGCTTAAAAATTAAGAACGTAAACAATTAAAAAGACGAATATGTCACGAGTACAAGAATTATTGGAATCAGGTGTTCATTTTGGACACCTAAAGAGAAAATGGCATCCAAAAATGGCTCCTTATATCTTTATGGAGCGAAACGGAATCCACATCATCGACCTTCATAAGACGGATGCAAAATTGAACGAAGCTTGCGCCGCCCTGGCTCAGATTTCAAAATCCGGGAAGAAAATTCTCTTCGTTGCAACAAAAAAGCAAGCAAAGGAATCCGTTGAAAAAAGGGTAAAAAACACCAATATGCCTTACGTTACCGAGCGATGGCCGGGAGGTATGTTGACCAATTTTGCCACCATTCGCAAAGCGGTTAGAAAAATGGGAGCCATCGACAAGATGATGACCGAGGAGAGCTTTACCGCACTTTCAAAAAGAGAACGTCTACAAATCTCCCGTCAACGGGAAAAACTTGAAAAAAACCTGGGAAGTATCGCCGATCTGAACAGATTGCCGGCAGCCCTGTTTATTGTTGACATTAAAAGAGAACACATTGCGGTGGCTGAAGCCAAAAAGCTGAACATCCCAACCTTCGCTATAGTGGACACAAATTCAAATCCAACCCTGGTGGATTTTCCTATTCCTGCAAATGACGATGCGACAAAATCCATTGACAAAATAATGGAGATCGTTATTGAAGCTGTTACGGAAGGGCTGTCTGAAAGAAAGGTTGAGCGCGAAAAGATTGCCCCTGCCAAGGACGGCGAAGAAAAAGAAGACGACTCAGAAAACAAGGCTGTCGAGAAGAAAAAAGCTCCGGCTGCGGAAAAAGTCGCTTCTACCAAGAAGACCCCTGCCGGTGTTAAAGTAGCTTCAACAAAAGTAGCCCCGGCCGCGAAAGAAAAAAAAGCAAGTAAAAAAGAAGAAGCGGAAGCTTAATAAACAGATTTCAATCATGTCAAATATCACAGCAGCAGACGTAAACAACCTGAGAAAACAAACAGGTGCCGGTATGATGGATTGCAAATCCGCCTTGGTTGAGGCCAACGGTGATTTCGAAAAAGCAATCGACATACTTCGTAAAAAAGGCCAAAAAGTGGCCGCCAAAAGAGGTGACAGAGATGCAAACGAGGGATTGGTTCTCGCAAAAAGTGTGGATGGAAAGAATGGATTTATGATTGTTTTGAATTGTGAAACCGACTTTGTGGCCAAAAATGAAGATTTCGGAAACTTCGCAAACACAATTTTGAACATTGCCATCGAAAAGAAACCTTCTTCACTTGAAGAACTCAAGTCATTGAATTACAACGGAGGATCAATAACCATCGCTGATAAAATCATTGAAGAGGTGGGCAAGATCGGTGAGAAAATCGACTTGTCTGCGTACGAAAAAGTTGAAGCAAGCAAGGTGGTCGCTTACAATCACCCGGGAAACAAGCTCGCTTCGATGGTAGGCTTTAATTCCGAATCGGCCTCTGAAGAAATGGGAAAGGAAGTAGCCATGCAGGTTGCAGCAATGAACCCTGTTTCCATTGACAAAGATGATGTGTCGAAAGACATTATTGAGCGAGAAATAGAGATCGGAAAAGAACAGGCAAAATTGGATGGCAAGCCCGAAGCCATGCTTGAAAAAATTGCATTGGGTAAACTCAATAAGTTTTATCAGGAAAACACCCTGATGAATCAGCAGTTTATTAAAGACAGTAAAAAGACGGTCGCCCAGCATATACAAAGTGCGGATAAAGGGCTGAAAGTCACAGCCTTTAAGCGAATAGCGCTGGGTTAAGCACCTATTTTTTAACAAGGGGAGTATTTACTCCCCTTTTTTTTGCTCTAAAAATTCTACTTTTATACACGAAACAAATCCTATGAAATACAAAAGAGTTTTATTGAAACTAAGCGGGGAGTCGCTGTTAGGTGATAATCAATACGGAATTGATCACAAGAAACTCAAACAGTATTCAGAAGAAATCAAGTCAGCGGTAGAAAGCGGTGTGGAACTGGCCATTGTAATTGGTGGCGGAAATATTTTTAGGGGACTACAGTCTAAAGACGGCGCAATAGATCGGGTACAAGGAGATTATATGGGAATGCTCGCAACCGTAATCAATAGCCTGGCTTTGCAATCTTCGCTCGAAGCCATTGACCTGCAAACAAGGTTGTTAACTGCAATAAAAATGGAGCAGGTTGCAGAACCATACATCAAGAGGAGAGCTGTCCGTCACCTTGAAAAGGGTCGGATTGTCATTTTCGGTGCGGGTACCGGTAATCCGTATTTCACGACCGATACGGCGGCCAGTCTGCGTGCAATTGAAATAGATGCTGATGTCATCCTGAAAGGAACACGGGTAGACGGTGTCTATAGCGCTGATCCTGAAAAAGACAGCAAAGCCATTAAGTACGACCATATTACATTTGACGAAGTATATGACAAGGGATTAAATGTGATGGACATGACTGCGTTTACCCTTTGTAAAGAAAACAGGTTGCCGATTATTGTTTTTAACATGAATAAACCGGGAAACCTCACCAACATTCTGAATGGGGTCCCCGAGGGAACCTTAGTCAATATCTAA
>DNDT01000379.1 GCA_003487525.1 Flavobacteriales bacterium | reverse complement strand
AAGGGCAGGCCTTAAGGGGAATTCAAATGACCTCCCCCGATATACGGGCAGGAGTAGCTCTGCTGATTGCGGCACTTTCGGCGAACGGACAAAGTGTAATTCATAACATTGAGCAAATCGACAGGGGGTATCAGCATATTGACGAGAGACTGAAAGCCCTGGGAGCAAAAATCGAGCGGATTAACTAAGCTTCGTTCTCCTACTGTGAGTGTGTTTCAGGCACGCTCGACACATGTTAGCAATACAATTATTCATCAAGTATGTCGTTTTAAAAATGAAACATTTTACAAAACAGATGTACCTTTGCAAAAATTGAAACACGATACCTATGATGAAGCATTTAACTCTCATTCTGATTACCGGACTGATAATTTTTGGATTCACGACCAAATCCGAAAGAGATAATAAGTCCGTACAAACCGATGAAGTCGTTATCGGGTTAAGCATTGGAAACAAGGCGCCAGAACTGAATTACATGGATCCAAACGGGAAAAACATTTCACTTTCCTCGCTAAAGGGTAAAGTTGTTTTGATTGATTTTTGGGCATCATGGTGCGGACCTTGCCGCATGGAGAATCCGAATGTGGTAAGAATCTATGAAAAATACAAGGATCAAAAATTTAAAAACGGAAAAGGGTTTACCATTTACGGTGTGTCACTGGATAAATCCAAACAACGATGGCAAGATGCCATATTACGTGACCAATTGAACTGGCAGTCCCACGTGAGCGATTTAAAGGGATGGGAATCAGATGCCTCCAAAAAATACAGGGTCTATGCAATACCTTCAAACTTTCTGATTGACGGTGACGGTATTATCATTGCAAAAAACCTGAGGGGAGTTGCATTGGACAATGCCTTGAATAAAATAGCCCTTAACTAGCGTCAGCAAACTTTTTTATTATTTCTGCCAATTTGTCCTTTTGACATAAATGGCAGTTAAATTGATACATTCAGTCAGTGTGTGGAACATACTGAATTAAGCCAACTATGAGTAAAAAAAACAAGTCAGNNCAATTTCAGGAAACGAACCCAGAAAGAAAAAATTGATCTTTATAAAACAGCCGGGGAGGACGTTATAAATGCACTGCTGCCTGTACTTGACGATTTCGAACGGGCATTGAAGTTTATCGATCAAAACGCAGAGATGAACGACTTCCAGCAAGGCGTTTCGCTTATCTACCAAAAACTTCAGACTACCTTAAATCAAAAGGGCCTAAAACCGATTGAATCAAGTATCGGTAAGGACTTCGACCTTGATCTGCACGAATCCATCAGTCAGGTCCCGACGGAAGACAAAAAAATGAAAGGAAAGGTTATTGACGAGGTTGAAAAAGGATAGATGCTTAACGACAAAGTTATCAGGTACGCCAAAGTTGTTATTGGATCATAATTACTAGCAGATGTCAAAGAGGGATTATTACGATATAGNNGGAGGCAGCCGAAGCATATGAAGTACTGAGCAATCCTGAAAAAAAGCAGCGATACGATCAATTTGGACATGCAGGTGTAAAGGGCGGCCATGGATTTGGCGGCGGTGGCGGAAGCATGAACATGGACGATATATTTTCTCAATTCGGAGATATATTCGGAGGTGCTTTTGGCGGTGGATTCGGAGGATTTGGAGGACAATCTTCACGGGGTGGCAGGCGAGTAAATCGTGGCACGAATCTCAGGGTTAAGGTCAAGCTGAATCTGGAAGAAATTGTCAATGGCGTAAAAAAGAAAATCAAGGTCAATAAATACGTCAACTGTAAAGATTGTGCTGGTTCCGGGGCAGAGAAAGGATCAGGATTTTCGACATGCCACAGCTGTCACGGATCGGGTCAGGTCACCAGGATTACCAATACCATTCTGGGTCAGATGCAGACATCCTCTACCTGTCCTGCTTGTGGTGGAGAAGGCCAGACCATTTCAAATAAATGTGATTCCTGTAGAGGAGACGGCATTGTCAAAGGTGAAGAAGTCATCGAAATAAACATTCCCGCAGGTGTGATGGATGGCATCCAGCTTTCCGTGAGCGGAAAGGGAAATGCCGGACCTCGCGGTGGAATAAACGGTGATCTGATCGTATTGATTGAAGAAATTGAAGACGACAATTTAAAACGAGACGGCATCAATCTGCTGTACGATTTGTACATCAATTTTGCGGATGCCGTGCTGGGAAGTACGGAAGAAGTGCCTACGGTTGGCGGTAAGGCAAAAATTAAAATTGAACCCGGAACCCAGGGCGGCCAGGTTCTTCGATTGCGGGGTAAAGGTTTGCCTGATTTGAACGGCTACGGCAAAGGAGATCTATTGGTCAACGTAAATATCTGGACACCTAAGAGTGTTTCAAAAGAAGAGAAGGACATCATTATGAAATTCAAGGAATCGAGTAATTTCAGACCTAGTCCCGGTAAAAAAGACAAGGGCTGGTTCGAGAGAATGAGGGACCATTTTCGTCAGTCGTAAACGAACTCCCCAAACCCCTTAATTTTTATATTTTTGATGGCTTAAAAATGTCGGTTTGAGCTTTCTGAGCGTTGTAAATGTCAGTAAAAAATACGATGATCACGTCGCCCTGCGCAACGTGAGCTTCGACGTTCCACGAAAAAGCATTTTCGGTTTGCTCGGTCCGAACGGTGCCGGCAAGACATCCCTTATCCGAATAATCAACAACATCACTGCACCGGACGAAGGAAAGGTTACCCTTAGCCGAAATAACCTCCAGGAAAACACTTCTGCCTATATTGGATACCTGCCCGAAGAAAGAGGTCTTTACAAAAAAATGAAGGTCGGGGAACAGGCGCTCTACCTGACTATGCTCAAGGGAATGGACAAGCACGAGGCCATTGTCGAGTTGAGAAAATGGTTTGACAAGCTTAATTTATCGGATTGGTGGAACAAGCGGGTCGAAGACCTTTCAAAAGGAATGGCCCAGAAGCTTCAGTTTATCGTGACCGTTGTTCACAAGCCAAAACTCCTGATCCTGGATGAACCATTCAGCGGTTTTGATCCGATCAATACCAAACTGATTAAAGAAGAAATCCTCAAATTGAACCGAAAGGGAACCACGGTCATTTTCTCCACACACAACATGGAATCGGTCGAGGAACTCTGCGATCGAATTGCCCTGATAAACAAAGCCCAAAAGATACTGGAAGGATCGGTCGAAGAAATCAAGAATAACTTTCAGGCTAATAAAATTCGCCTGTCCTTTAAAGGCAACATGATCGCTTTCACCAATGCCCTTTGGACCGGCTGCGAGCTCTTGAGTTCAAGTTCGGAAGGAAACGTGAATACGGTCGAAATAAGATTGCTTAACGAGGTGACCAAGAAAAACATGCTGGAAGCTATCATGCCGCACGTCGAACTGCTAAGCATGAACGATGTGGTACCGAGCATGAACGATATTTTTATTGACGCAGTAAACCAATACAAGGAAAGCTAAGGTGAATAAGATCAAACTAATCATTCAGCGGGAATACCTGACCCGGATTCGCAAGCGGTCCTTTATCGTGATGACCATTTTGGGACCCTTGCTCATGGCGGGGTTAATGATCGTTCCGGTCTGGCTGTCCCTGAAAGATGTTGATCTTCAGATAATTCAGGTTATCGATGAAACCTATGCCTTTCACAAGGAGTTTAAAGATTCACCGACTGTAATCTATAACTACAGCGATGAAGGCATAGTCCAGGCCAAGGCCGATTTCTTTAAGTACAACTACACGTCCATTTTGTACATCCCGAGAAATGCCTATTCATCGCCAAGTGCAATCAGACTGTTTCATAAAAAACAACCCAGCCAGCGTACGCTGAATAAAATCAACAACACGATCAGTGAGGTAATGGAAAGGGATCGGATCAAACTCAAGTTTGACATCAACCGGGATGAACTCAAGGCCTTAAAACCTGAAATCAATGTTCTGTCCATCAGTCTTGACGAGAATGGCGAAGAAGAGGAATCCTCATCTGTACTGAACATGATTCTTGGATTTGCCGGTGCCATCTTGATTTACTTTTTTATTTTTCTATACGGAGTCCAGGTGATGAGAGGTGTGATTGAGGAGAAAACCAACCGCATTGTTGAGATCATCATTTCTTCCGTAAAACCTTTTCAGCTGATGTTTGGAAAAATAGCAGGCATAGCCCTGGTGGGTCTGACCCAGTTTTTGCTATGGGTAGTACTGACCTCACTAATTATTGTCGGTGCACAGAGGGTCATGTCAGATTCGATGAAACACAAGATGACCGAGCAACAGCGAATGGAAGAATTCATGCCGGAAGCGGAAATTCAAAATGAGGCACAGGACAACAACATCATGCAGGATTTAAATGAAAACCTGAGCATGATTAATTTCCCACTCCTCCTGCTCTCCTTTATCTTCTATTTCATGGGAGGATACTTGCTGTACGGAGCACTTTTTGCGGCCATCGGTTCTGCGGTGGACAGCGAAGCTGATACCCAGCAATTCATGTTTCCTATAACCATTCCGTTGATTTTGTCCTTCGTAATGGCTCAATCTGTTATATCAAACCCCGACGGAACGCTGGCCTTTTGGTTTTCCATTATCCCGCTCACTTCTCCCATTATTATGATGGTCCGAATTCCGTTCGGCATTCAGATAAGTGAACTTCTCCTTTCCATGGGACTGCTCGTCGCCAGTTTCATTTTCGTCACCTGGCTGGCAGGCCGGATTTACCGAACCGGCATCCTGATGTACGGCAAAAAATCGTCGTACAGGGAATTGTGGAAGTGGTTGTTTTATAACAACTAGCCGGGCAAGGAACCTATTTTCCACTTATACCCCTATCCCCTTATACCCTTTTCCTGTGTAATTGTGGAACTTATCTTCTGGAATCAGGAATCTGGAATCAGGAATCTGGAATCTGCCTGCCAGCCGGTTCGTTTGGCCTTGTGCTCCGGCAAGCTGGGAATCAATTAACCTTTTAACCCTTTACCCACTGACAATCTCCCTGATCTTATCAAACGCCTCGTCAATGCCACTGACATTCTTTCCACCGGCCGTGGCAAACTTATCCTGTCCTCCTCCTCCGCCTTGAATGATTGGAGCAACATCAACTATCAGTTTTTTCGCCGACAGCTGTTTTGCGGAGATGGCATCATCCCCTACTCCAATCGAAAGCAAAACCTTGTCGTTTTGCACGGAGGAAAGGGCAACAACCAAATTCCTGTGCTTTCCGGTCAGTTTGAATATGACCGAGCGCATGTCATCGGAGGTCAGATTCACGCTTGCACATAGTATTTTAACATCTCCTTTGTCCTCTATTTCACCTTCAAGCTTTTTGGACGCGTCACCGGCCTTCTCCTTGTTCAGGCTCTCGAGTTCTTTTTGCAGTTTTTGATGTTCACTCAGTAATTTCTGCAAGCTTACTTTGACATCGGCGGGCTGTTTCAGCATGTCTTTTACACTGTCGAGAATATCGAGTTGTTCTGAAATATACGCATCGGCTACCGGACCGCTAATGGCTTCTATTCGGCGAATTCCGGCCGAAATACTGCCCTCAGACATGATCTTGAAACTTCCTATTTCCGCGGTATTAGACACATGCGTTCCTCCACAGAGTTCGACCGATTCACCAAACTTGATGACACGGACCAGGTCTCCGTACTTCTCTCCAAAAAGAGCCATGGCTCCCATTTCTTTTGCCCTGGAAATAGGCATTGACCTGTTCTCGTCGAGGTCTATTCCCTTGCTTATTCGTTTCTTCACCAGCAATTCAACTTTTTTCAGATCTTCCGGGCTTACCCGCTCGAAATGTGAAAAGTCAAAACGCAGGTAATCAGGATGAACAAGGCTTCCCTTTTGTTCGACATGTTCTCCGAGCACTTCCCTCAATGCGTGGTGCAACAGGTGCGTCGCACTATGGTTTTTCATGGTGCGCTCTCGCTTCTCAAGGTCGACGACGGCTTTAAACCTCACTGTCGGATCTGCCGGCAGTTTGTCGCTCAAATGAACAATCAGTTCGTTCTCCTTTTTGGTATCGACTATCTTAATCTGTTCGGAATCCGATTTTAACATTCCGACATCTCCAACCTGACCGCCGCTTTCCGCATAAAAAGGGGTGATATTAAAAACAAGCTGGAAAAAGGTCTTTCCTTTTTGCTGAATCTTTCTGTACTTGCTGATTATAACATCCACCTCTGTGTTGTCATATCCGACAAATTCTTCGACATCGTCTTTCTTCAATACGGTCCAGTCATCGGCATCAATCTTTCCGGCCGATCGTGACCGGTTCTTTTGTTCCTGCAGGTTTTTTTCGAAATCCGCCTTGTTCACGCCCTTTGATATACCGTTCTCGGCAGCCATCAGTTCGGTCAGATCAACAGGGAACCCGTAAGTATCGTAAAGTTCGAATGCAAAATGACCGTCTATTTCATCCAGGTTGGAATTGGACGAAAGGTATTTTTCAAAGCGCTCAATCCCTTTAGCCAGGGTGCGGAGAAAACCCTCTTCCTCCTCTCTGATTACCTTCTGAATCAGTTCTTCCTGAGCAACCAGTTCCCTGAATACCAAACCAAGACTTTGAACCAGATAAGGGACAAGCGATTGAATTACAGGTTCCCTGACGTCCAGGAAGCTGTAGCCGTATCGAATGGCTCTTCTGAGTATCCGGCGTATCACATAGCCTGCTCCGGTGTTTGACGGAAGCTGACCTTCCGCAATGGAAATCGACACTGCCCTGACATGATCGACAATGACCCGAAAGGCAACATCAGCCGATCCGGAAGAATGGCCGTATTTTTTACCGACCACCTGTTCGAGGCCATTGATTAGCACCATGAACAAATCGGTGTCGTAGTTTGACTTCTTGCCCTGAAGCACCATGGCCAGTCGTTCAAGTCCCATACCCGTGTCGACGTGTTTTTTGGGCAATTCATTCAGGCTTTGGTCTTTGTTTCGATTGAATTCGATAAACACCAGGTTCCAGATTTCTATCACCAGTGGGTGCGATGCATTGACCAATTCTCTTCCGCTAATTTTTTGTTTCTCCTCTTCACTCCTCAGGTCAATGTGAATTTCTGAACAGGGTCCGCATGGTCCCGTCTCTCCCATTTCCCAGAAATTATCACGCTTACCGTAACCAAGGATTCTATCTTCCGAAAAGTACTTTCCCCATAATTTACGCGTCTCATCATCGGATGATAACTTGTCTTTATCGTCCCCGTTGAAATACGTGACATAAAGCAAATCCTTGTTTATTCCGTACTTGTCTACCAGCAATTCAAAGGCCCAATCTATTGTTTCGGTTTTAAAGTAATCACCGAAAGACCAGTTCCCNNGCATTGGTAAACAACAGGGTGGGATCATCTTTCATCACCATCAATGATGATTCAACTATCTCGTGCTGCTTTTCCTTAAAAAATTGAAGAAATGTGCTTCTTATCTTTGATGATTCCATTTTTCCGTAAAGGACTGATTGTTTATATTCGCTAAAGACGTGCTAATTCCAGAATTATTATTTTTGCATGTTTGCTCGTCAAAACTAAAGAATTCAGACTAAAGTGTCGAAGGTAAAATACAGATATAATACACGATCTTTAACCTATGAAAAGGTGGAGATCAGCTGGCAGAAAAAATTGCTGGCCGTTCTGTCCTTTTTACTGACCGGGGCCATTTTTGGATCAATCTTTTTCTTTCTGGCCATAACCTACATGGATTCGCCCAAAGAAAAACAACTGCGGCGCGAAAGCAAACAACTTCAATTGCGATATGAGTTTCTGAATAAGAAACTCGACGAAGTTTCGGCTGTACTGGAAGACATCGAAGACAGGGATGACAACATTT
>DNDT01000132.1 GCA_003487525.1 Flavobacteriales bacterium | reverse complement strand
TATTCTTCTTCAAATCTCCTGAGGAAATCCCTTCGTTTTCGCTCAGTGGTTATCATGAATTTATATGGATCCTCCTTCCTTTTTACTTCCAGTTTGGCTTTGTCCGGATTTGTCTCGGTTATAAGCGTGTTGAACACTTCACTTGAAGAAATGGTCCACATAATACCCCTGGAATAAGAAAAGAAGAACCATGTTTTTGAATCTGATTCCAAATATATGTTCAGAACATCTCCACTGCGCTTCTTAATAAATTCTATTCTTCCTTCAACGTATTTATTAATCTGTTCTTTCAGAATATTTCCAATTCCGATCTTTCCAAAAGACTGATATGAATTCGTCTGGTCGTTAAACTTGAATTTCACTTCATTGATGAAAATACTTTTATTCAATTCATTGGGGAATTTCTTGAAGGAACCGTAAAGTCCCAAATCTGAGATCAACTTATCCGCATCTTCTTTTCCCAATATTTCCCTAAGTCCATCTTCATAAGTCTCTCTATTCAACTTAACCGGATCAAGAACGATGTTCTTATTGATGGCCTCGCCCATTTCCTTCAGCGCATTGTCGTCAAAATGGAAGTTCAATAACATCATCATATCTACAATGACTTCATTTTCGGCCTGATTATGGATCATGTTTCCGGCTCCTTCAATGGCAATCTGACCGGTATTCGTACCTAAGTCGATTTTGCCTTCTCCATACACCTTGCAATTTTTGGTAGAAAGACTGAGATAGTTTCCTGAAAGAGATGTTTCCTGCAATTTCTCCTTGCTTGAAATTCGATATTCATTTGTTCCCCTGTCAAAACTCAAATACCCGTACGCAGGGAGAACAAATGCATCACTGTAGTTATTGCGTTTATTTAAAAATGCCGTATATACTCCCGATGAGTCACCTCCGAGCATGATACTCGCATACAATTTGGTATCACCCACATCTTCAGTTCCCGTATCAACAGGAATGTAAATATTGTTCGGATCAATTTCAGACTTGAATTTTATCCAAGCCCGGTCAAGGGTTGCACATTCATGACTAATCCTTGTAGTTCCTTTAAATGTCAGGAATTGCTTACTCGCTTCAAGAATTACTCCACCCCTGAATTCAAATGACCTACTGAGCATAAATTCCGCTTCCGAACCAATTGAACCATTGGCAATTGTCTGGCCCGTGGTATCCACATCTATCTTATCGAGAATTATTTGTTGCTTAGAATCATTTTGATCAACATAATCTATGGTGCCCGATCCCGCATAGGACTTTTTACCAAAAATATTTACCGATGCATTGTAAATATTGTGGTACTCGGTGACTGTATTGGCAACAATACCCGAATTTGTTAAAGTCTGCATTTTGGCTTTTCTTTCGATCACAACATGCTGGCTGTCCGGATAAATTCTGGCATCCGCAGATTTAATGTATTTGACCCCTCTGGCATCGATTATTTTCGATTTTAGATCGTACCTGGCCAGAGTGGAGTAGAAACTAAGTGAATCCTGTTCGGGATGAGTGGATTTAAATTCGGCACCTTCCAATCTGACATCGGTTGTGTCCGATGCCGCAAGTTCTTCCTTGTGTTCACCGGCAGACAACTCAACCTCTTCCGTGTCCATAAACCACTTGAATTCTTCCATGAAACAGATGTACTGATTGATCGGGAAGTTAATATAGGAACCTCCCCCATTCGATTTGAATTCACCATAACGTTCGTTAAAATCGACATGTGCCTTGACATTGACCGTTGAAAAAGACATCCTGTCGTGAGCGTCGCCTTCCATCAGCCTGAAATCAGAGGTGTCGGCATCAAAGGATCTCGAGAGGAAGGATATGTTTTTGGATTCCAGTTCAGCCTTTTCAAATTTAAACAAGCCATCTCCATGTAAACCGGTTGGTTCCAATACTGCCTGACCATGAAATTCAGAAATGCTGTCGTAAAAAATCAGAGGCAGATCAATTTTTGTCGCATAAAGCACATCGCTCTTTGGTTGCCACTGAATTCTCAACTTTTCGGCCGATACATTCGGGTACTCAACCCCTTGTTTTTGCTCCGCTACATAAAATTCATCCGCTATAGTGGTCATGGAATCGGGGAAAAAGATAAAATCAGGTGAAAAAGTTGTGGACGTGAGGTACTCCAGTTTTCCTTCTCCTCTCAATCCCCTGTTGCTTAAATTGATATCGTTGTAATAAGTGCCTTTTCCGCCATATGCCGGATATCCTTCCGGAGGTGTTTTTCTAACAAAACCGAGGGAATGGTCGGGTTGTAAGCCCAGAACTTCCTTGAAATTCGGAAAAACTCCTCCCGAGAAAAATTCTCCGTCGAACTTAAGTCCTTCGTTGGAAAAGTTGTCAAGACTGTCAATCGTGAACGGTTCCAGGTGAAAGTAGAACGTGTCCCGTTTGTATACTCCCGAGTGTATGGACTTCTTATCATAATACACATACGAGTCTTCGAGAGATTTGAATATCGGGTAATCCGGTGTCAGTTTAAATCCTGACTTGTTATCCGGTGCATCTATCAATAATTCACCATTAATTGCCTCAATAACAGACCGAACAGGTTTAAGTTTTCTGCGGCCGTATTCATCCATCTCATCTGTTTGGGCCATCATTCGAAGCGAATCCACATTTGTCAGATTCAATTTGAAAGCGTCGTACTCAAATGAGAATTCCCTGCCAAAGAAATCCAGCCGACCGGCCTGTATAACCCCTGCAAAAATAAAGTCGCGATTTTTCTTGACGGTAATCTCACTATTGGTCGGATACAGAATAACCTGTTGAGAATCACTTAAAATAATCCTTGAAACACCGTCGAGTTTGAGGTCGTAATTGAGCAGGTTTAACACACCATTGTTTTCATCTTTTGGATTGGAATGAAACTGAATGACATCATAGTCTCTGAAACCGGTTTTACCGTAGACATATGTATATAGTTTATCGAGCACCCTGAATTCCTGATTGCCATAATCAAAGTCTATTATACCTCTGGATGAAAGGTCCGACAACAATAAGTTAACCTGATCTTTGGACAATCGCATGAATACCGCCAGATCGTAGACCGTCAATAAATTCGTATCTCTTTTCTTTGCCAGATCCATGATTAATACCAAGGGACTTATATCCGCGTATCCCTGTATATCATAGTATCGTTGCTCATTGAAAAATTTTGAAGATTCAAACAATGCATACTTATTCGTTCCCCCGAGCAGGTTTTTGAAATTCACCTCCTCTTCTCCCATCTTCCACGATACAAGTTCCACATCCATGTCCACCATATGGAAGGTGTTGTAATAGTTGCTCCGCGATTTCCCCTTTCTGTCCCGTATCAGTGCAATTTCTCTTTTATCCCTGAAGAATTTGAATTGCAATCCGGGGTGATGAATTGAATCCTCTTCAAGATAAAAGCGAAATCCTGCATCCTCCGAAACGATCTTATCGTCATAAATTAAAAACGTTTCTGAAACGGCTCTGGCAAACAAAGTGTCGTTTTTATAGAACGA
>DNDT01000293.1 GCA_003487525.1 Flavobacteriales bacterium | reverse complement strand
CTACAGCAACGCAAACTCCCACCAGCACTTCGACCAGCACACCAACCGCTACTGCCACACCTACATCAACGCCTACGCTAACGCCAACTCCAACTCCCGTCCCATCAATTCTCTCAGATGGGAAAAACGACTGGCCTCTCATAAAGATGGAATTCAGAAATACAGTAACGGTGGACAGCAAAGAGTTGACTGCAAAAACTGGTACCCATTATCTGGCGCTGGAATTCAGTATTACGGGTATTAAATATCCAGTCCCTCAAACGATTCCTGGAACCCAAAAAACAGATTTTGCCAAGATTTATGTAACAGACAGCACGGGCGAAAAATTTATTGCAATCAGTGATACGATCAGCATTAGTTATAACTTTACAGAAGGTACATGGACTTTCAATTCATTTGGAAATGTTTTTGGACCTATCCCAAATGACCGAACGGGGTTCCGTTTGTATTATAACGACTTGCCATCTATTGATCTCAACAAACCCAGTGCTTCCGCATCTATCAATTCAGTAATTAGTACAACCCCACCTCAAGAAAGCGCATTTACAACATCCTATCTTTCCGAAACTTTTGATGACAACTCAAATTTCTGGCAGTTAGGAAACATCAAAGGGAGTCTGTGGACTGGAACCCGTTCGATAGAAAATGGCGTTTTAGAATGGGATGGCACATCACATGATTCTCTAGTGGACGACATATACCCGCGAAAGAAGCCTTTTCAAAATGATTTATCCGATGCTCAAATTTCGGTAAGGGTCAATCCAGTAAACCGTTATATGAATGGGGCCTATGGGCTGGTTATAAAAAAACAAGATGAGGAAAATTTTTATACATATGTTGTTGATAACAACGGTTACTTTGGCTTTTTCCTGCTTCTAGACAACGAGTGGAAATATCTCATTGACTGGAAGGAAAATCCATATCTGAAAAGAGGCACATGGAATAGCATGATGGTTCAAGTAACAGGGAATCACTATAAATTATTTTTCAACGATAATCTTTTGGCAGAAATAGACGATGACACTTTCACAAGCGGGAAAATTGGTCTCCTGATAGAGGTCTTTGAAGATAAAGAAAAGATTCAAATCCAAATGGATGATTTTGAAGTGAGTCTCCCGTCTCCCTGAACTTTAATGTTGTATTAACTCAGAACTTGAGTAATTTAGTAACAAGCTAATCAGAGATGGAAAAATCAACATCAGAACACCAGGAACGTTTAGTTTATGTATCCCTTACGATTGCACTAGGCGCAGTTTACCTTACAGTAGGGTTGCTCCCGCCTTTAATCATGGACACATCTGCCAGACGCATTCAAAATCTTATATTTGGTCTTTCCCAACTTAGGTATCTTGCCAATCATATTACTTTTATACTGGCAGCGCTAATTTTTGTGGGAGTCATTGTTTATCTATATAAGTACGGGCTCTTCACGCGGTTGCTACAAATGCATAATAACTACCTAACAATTACAGCCCGCATTTTACTGTCAGTGTTCGCTGTTGGCATATTCTTTTTATTAAGAAATAATTTTTTAAATCCTGACGGTGTTGATTTTGCTGAAAAGTTCGCAAGGGACATTCCCTTATACGGCGCACATGTGACCCCCGATGAAATGTGGGAATTATACTTGCACTCCCGCTTCTGGTTTTACACCAATCAATACCTTGGTTGGAGTGTTCAAACATCCTACCAAGTGATGTCATGCCTGGCTGGTGGTGTGTTCATTTTTCTACTTCTCACCTATTCTCCAAGATTGTATCCAGAAAGTCCATTTATCGCTTTCATGATGTGCATTTCAGGAGGGTATATGCAATTATTCTTTGGAGATGTGGAAAACTATACCCTAACAACAACCTTGATATTGGCTTATTTTCTCTTTTCTGCGTTATTTATAGAAAAAATGGCATCAATACTTCTGCCATCCATTACACTTGCAATTGCAATAACTTTTCACTTGATTTCTGGGTTCCTTGCACCATCGCTATTGATATTATGGTGGATCAGTTGGAAAAGGGGTGAGAAAAAATTACTCCCGTATGCGGGAATAGGCTTCATCATCCCAATAGGATTGACGCTCTTTTTTTTTCATTTTAATGGCCTACCTATAAATAGTCTTTGGTACAAAAGCGTTGCTTACAACAATGGCTTGGGCATTGTTTCAATGCTTGTAAAACCTTCCCTAAAATACTATTTTGCAATGGCTAATCTGATCTTCCTACTTATGCCAACATGGATATGCCTCGTACCGTTGATTATCTATAAACGTATAGCTTTCGATCAACTAAATACCCACTTACTTACTGCTGCTGGCGGTATGACCATATTACTGCTGGGGTGGAATGCAGGTTTTGGTCCATACAGGGATTGGAATTTATATGCAACTGCCGCATTGCCAATTTCTTTTCTGGTGTGGCGTAATATCTTGCAAATCAAAGCTTTGCAGACTAAATTCTCTCCTGCATATATCCTTGGAGGTATAAGTCTATTTCATTCGTTTGTCTGGATAATCCACAATCACTTCTTATGATGCCAAAAAACAAAACGGTCACGCGATTGCGTGACCGTTTTGTTTTACACCTGCGGTAGATTTCTCCGCAAAATATTGTACATTGGCAGCGCCTTGACCGCGCCTTCGACCACACAGGTCAGCGGGTTATCCACCAGATAGGCTGGGATACCCAGTGATTTGGTCAGCAGTTTGTCGATGCCGCGCAGTAACGCACCAGCACCGCACAACGCCACACCGCGGTCAATGATGTCCGCGACGAGTTCGGGGGGCGTCTTTTCAAGCACACGGCGGCCCGTTTCAATAACCGCCTTCAAAGGTTCCTGCAAGGCTTCGACGATCTCACCTGTTGTCAACGTGACAGGACGCGGCAAACCGGTGACTTGATCCTGTCCCTGCACTTCCATACTATTCTCGGTATCCTGCGGAACAGCGGCTCCGATCTTGACTTTGAGCTGCTCTGCCGTAACCTGACCGATCACCACCCCATACTTCCTTCTCACATAATTGACGAT
>DNDT01000394.1 GCA_003487525.1 Flavobacteriales bacterium | reverse complement strand
CAATTATTAATAAATTGTGCCGGACGCTATGTATTTTAGCAGTCAACCAATGAATTCTTGCAATAATTTAATCATTTCCAAAAAGTTGGCAACCACGGCCAGGTAGTGATGTTGAATCGTTCCTATCCATATTGTCTGATGGCAGTCATGGCTCTGGTGGCCTTGTGTTTGAATTTTTCAACCCTTTTGGGACAGAAGGTCGGAGTTGTGTTGAGCGGTGGAGGCGCCAGTGGTCTGGCGCATATTGGTTTTTTGAAAGCTCTTGAAGAAAACAACATACCCATAGATTACATTACCGGCACTTCTATGGGAGGTTTTGTGGGAGGACTTTATGCGTCAGGGTATACTCCCGATGAAATCGAACACATTTTTGAATCCGATGAACTAAAACTGTGGCTGTCAGGAAAAATTGACGACCATTATACGGATTATTTTAAAAAGAATCAGGACGACGCCTCCTGGGTTCGACTGAAACTAACCCTTGACTCGATCCTGGAAACAAACATACCGACCAATTTGATAAACAGCACCTCGCTTGACTTTGGCCTCGCTGCACTCTTTGGTCAGGCTTATGCACACTCGAACGGTAATTTTGACAGCCTCTATGTTCCGTTTCGTTGTCTTGCTTCGGATATTACCACAAAAACAGCTGTTCCTTTCAGCAAGGGTAACCTGGCAACCGCGATCCGAGCCTCCATATCCTATCCGTTCTACCTCAGTCCGATTAACATGAATGGCAAGCTACTGTACGACGGAGGTTTATACGATAATTTTCCGGTCTCGACTCTTTGCTCGGATTTCAATCCTGATTATGTGCTGGGATGTAACGTTTCCTATAATTTTTCTGCTCCCGACGAAGACAATGTCCTTTCACAGGTACGGTCAATGATGTCGTACAAGACCAATTATCAGATAGATTGCAAAGACGGACTGATCGTGGAACCCCATGTCATTGAATTTGGCGTACTGGATTTTAAGGACATACGGAAAATCGTCCAGGACGGATACGAGGCAACCATGGCCAAAATGGATTCGATAAAACAGAAAGTAAAGAGCATGGAATCCGCTGAGGAACGTGAGTCGAGAAGGAATATATACAAGATGAACATGCCGGATATCAGGGTAACGTCCATTAGAATTATTGGGCTGAACAAGTCTGAGGAACATTACATAAAACAATACCTGAGATTTAAACCGGGCGATAGTTTAACATTCGACGAACTGCGTCCAAAAGTGCTAAAACTTGCCTCTGATGAAAAAATAAAGCAAATCTTTCCAGAACTGGAATACCTGAAGAATTCCGGCACATACGCACTGACGCTGAAAATCAAGAAAGAGAAAAAGCTGTTTATTTCATTTGGGGGCAACATCGGATCCAAACCGGTTAACGAAGGCTTTGTTGGTCTTCAATATAACTACCTGGCGCAGACTCCATTGACCTTAACGGCAAATACGTATTTCGGAAATTTTTACATTTCAGGGCACGGTATGATTAAAATCGATGTGCCTACTGTGCTCCCGCTTCAATTCTACGGATCCTATACGATAAACAAATGGGATTATTTCAGGAATAAAACGGTGTTGATTGAGGAAGTTGAGCCTTCTTTTCTTATTCAAAAAGAGAGTTATGGCAATGTGGGAATCAGCACGCCGATCTCCAATAAAAGCAAAATCAGCATCGGAGGAAAAATAGGGGAAATAGACTACGAATACTACCAGTCAAACGTTTTCACTCGATTTGATACCACCGACGAAACCCGTTTCATAAATACCAATGTGTATGTCAAGTATGAACGAAATTCATTGAACAGGAAACAATATCCAAATACCGGTGGCCAGATAACCGTCAAAGGAATGATGATAGACGGGGATGAGAAAACGATATCCGGTAGTCTGGCCATAAATGATACGACAGTCGAAAAATCTCAAAGCTGGTTCGTGCTAAAAGCAAGAATTGACCAGTATTTTAATGCCAAATCAAAGTTGAAATTTGGATTTTTACTGGAAGGAGTTTATTCCGAACAGCCTTTTTTTGCAAACTATGCTTCAACCGTATTAACTGCGCCCAGTTTTGAGCCAATACCTGAGAGCAAGACGGCTTTTCNNATTGACGCAACGGATCAGTTAACGGCCAGTTATAACCCTTCTTCGGACAACAGGTATTTTATCGGTTCGTTCACCATTCTTTACAATCTTGCGGCAACGCAAATTGCGGTGAACCTGAATTACTATGATAATTTCAACGATCAGTTTCCAACCTCGTCGACCGAGAACTATTCCATCATGTTGCATCTGGGATTTGTTCTGTTTAATCAAAAAATGCTTGATTAACTGGCAAAAAAAATCCCGTTCCATCAGGTGAAACGGGACTTCATATTGTGTTGTCCGATTAAGCCTCTCCGGTAGGACCTCCAAAATTCAACGGAAACGAAGCATTCTCAATTTCCTTGATAGATCCGTGCTGAGATTCGAACTTCATGATATTGTCCTCAAGAGCGCGATGCAACCGTTTGGCATGCTGCGGAGTCATTAAAACCCTTGACTTAACTTTAGCCTTTGGCATGCCGGGCATTACCTTGACAAAATCAAGTACAAATTCAGAATTGGAATGACTGATAATTACCAAATTTGAATACTCGCCGTCGGCAATCTCCTCACTCAGTTCAATGTTCAGCTTTCCGTCTTGTGGCACTTCTTCCATGATTACTTGTTATTTACTTCGGCTTCTTTAACAGGAGATTCTTCAACCTCATTTGAAGCGGCCATCAACTTGTCATATTCTTCCTGTGAACCAACAATTAGTTTCTGGTATTCCCTCAAGCCCGTTCCTGCAGGAATCAAATGTCCGACAATTACGTTTTCTTTAAGACCAAGCAAATAATCTTCTTTTCCATTAACAGCCGCTTCGTTCAGAACTTTGGTCGTTTCCTGGAATGACGCAGCAGAAATGAAGCTCTTGGTTTGAAGTGAAGCTTTGGTGATACCCTGCAAAATTGGTGAAGACGTGGCGGCAACCGCATCTCTTGATTCGACACCTCTCTTATCCTGTCTCTTCAGTCTTGAGTTTTCATCCCTCAATTTTCGGGCAGAAACTATCTGACCTTTCTTCAGGGTTTCACTGTCTCCAACATCAATAACAATTTTTTGTCCAAAGATTTCATCATTCTCTTCCATGAATTCCGACTTATTGGCAATCTGGTTTTCAAGGAATTTCGTATCTCCCGGATCACTGATGGTTACCTTGCGCATCATTTGTCGAACGATGACTTCAAAATGCTTGTCATTGATCTTAACCCCTTGAAGTCGGTAAACCTCCTGAATCTCGTTTACAAGGTATTCCTGTACCTGAGTAGGACCTTTAATGGCAAGAATATCGGATGGTGTTGTAGAACCGTCCGAAAGCGCTGTTCCCGCCCGTACAAAATCATTCTCCTGTACAAGGATGTGTTTTGAAAGGTTGATCAGGTACTTCTTGACTTCTTCTGTTCTTGATGTTACAATGATCTCACGGTTTCCGCGCTTGATCTTTCCGAAAGAAACGATACCGTCTATTTCAGAAACAACCGCCGGATTAGAAGGATTTCTCGCTTCAAACAATTCGGTCACACGTGGAAGACCGCCTGTAATATCACCCATCATACCGGATACCCTGGGTATTTTAACGATGATCTTACCCGATTCGATTTTATTTCCATCGTTAACAACGATATGCGCACCCACCGGAACGTTATAGGTTTTAACAACCTCTTTCTTCTTGTCCAGAATCTTAATGTCCGGTATCGCTTTTTTATCCCTTGTTTCAATGATCACCTTTTCCTTAAAACCGGTTTGTTCGTCAGATTCTTCCTTGAACGTAATACCTTCAATGATATTCTCGAATTTGATGGTTCCGGAAGTCTCGGCAACAATAACCGCATTGTAAGGATCCCAGTCGCAAATAACCGTTCCTTTTTTAATCTTGCTGTTATTCTTGACATGGAGTCTGGCTCCATAAGGAATATTATTTGTTGTCAAGGCAATATTGGTATTCTCATCGATGATTTTCATCTCGGCAGAACGTCCAATAACGATGGTAACCTTGTTACCTGTCGAATCTTCACCCGTAACGGTTTTGAGTTCGTCAATTTCGATAATTCCGTTGTGCTTCGCTTCGATTTTGGATTCATCCGCAATTTTGGAAGCGGTAGCACCGACGTGGAAGGTTCTCAACGTAAGCTGTGTACCCGGTTCTCCAATAGACTGTGCGGCAATTACACCAACAGCTTCCCCGCGCTGTACCATTTTACCTGAAGCCAGGTTACGTCCGTAACATTTGGAGCAAACTCCGCGTTTTAACTCACAGGTGAGCACTGATCGAATTTCTACTTCTTCAATCGGGCTTTCTTCGATGACCTTTGCAACAGACTCAACGATTTCCTCTCCGGACTTAACAATTATTTCACCTGAATTCGGATGGTAAACATCGTGAACGCTGGTACGTCCCAATATTCTGTCATACAATGATTCAACGACTTCATCGTCCTTGACAAGCGCCGTCATGTTCAGGCCCCTGAGCGTTTGACAATCCGAGCTTAGAATAACGACATCCTGAGCAACGTCGACAAGTCTTCTGGTCAAATACCCCGCATCAGCCGTTTTAAGAGCGGTATCCGCAAGTCCCTTACGCGCACCGTGAGTCGAAATAAAGTACTCAAGAATCGAAAGCCCTTCTTTAAAGTTCGAGAGAATTGGGTTTTCAATAATTTCCTGACCACTGGATCCCGATTTCTGAGGTTTGGCCATAAGACCCCTCATGCCGGAAAGCTGTCTGATCTGCTCCTTGCTACCCCGGGCACCTGAATCGAACATCATGTAAATCGAATTGAAACCCTGGTTGTCATTTTCCAGATTATTCATCAATGTCGATGTCAGACGTGTATTGGTGTGCGTCCAGATATCGATGATTTGGTTATATCGCTCGTTGTTTGTAATGAATCCCATGTTATAGTTATTCATCACTTCTTCGACCTGAGCCTGAGCTTTTTCAATCATCGAATTCTTTTCGTCAGGAACAACGACGTCATTCAGGTTAAATGAAAGACCACCTTTGAATGACATGGTGAAACCAAGTTCCTTAATGTCATCGAGGAATTTAGCCGTTTTATCGGTACTGGTGATATGCAGCACATCCCCGATAATCTCACGAAGCGATTTCTTTGTAAGAACCTGGTTGATGTAAGCTACTTCCTCCGGCACAACCTGATTGAAAAGCACACGACCCGTGGTGGTTTCCATCATTTTGGTTACACCCTGCTTCGAAATCAATACCTTCAGGTTTGCATGCAAATCCAAACGACCCTCGTTGTAGGCAATAATTACTTCCTCCGGTGAATAAAAAGTTTTTCCTTCACCCTGAACTTTGTGCTCCTTGGTACTTTTTCGTTCCTTGGTCATATAATACAGTCCAAGAACCATGTCCTGAGAAGGCACGGTTACAGGAGATCCATTCGCCGGATTCAAAATGTTGTGTGATGCGAGCATCAGAATTTGAGCTTCAATGACCGCTGCATTTCCCAATGGAAGGTGAACGGCCATTTGGTCACCGTCAAAATCCGCGTTGAACGCAGTACAAACCAATGGGTGCAAGGTAATTGCCTTTCCCTCGATAAGTTTTGGCTGAAACGCCTGAATACCCAATCTGTGAAGAGTCGGGGCACGGTTCAACAGGACCGGATGTCCTCTCAATACATTCTCCAGAATATCCCAAATTACCGGTTCTTTTCTGTCGACAATTTTCTTTGCAGATTTTACCGTCTTAACGATTCCTCTTTCAATCAGTTTCCTGATGATAAATGGCTTGTAAAGCTCGGCTGCCATATCCTTTGGAAGTCCGCACTCGTGAAGTTTCAATTCAGGACCAACGACAATTACCGATCTGGCTGAATAATCAACCCGTTTACCGAGAAGGTTTTGACGGAATCGGCCTGATTTTCCTTTCAAGCTGTCACTCAGTGATTTAAGCGCTCTGTTTGAGTCGGTCTTAACGGCACTTGATTTCCTCGAATTGTCGAACAATGAATCCACAGCTTCCTGCAACATTCTTTTTTCGTTCCTCAGGATAACTTCGGGCGCTTTAATTTCAATTAATCGCTTCAGTCGGTTATTTCGGATGATAACCCGTCGGTAAAGATCATTCAAATCTGATGTTGCAAATCTGCCTCCATCCAATGGCACAAGCGGCCTCAATTCCGGTGGAATTACCGGAACGACCTTAACGATCATCCATTCAGGACGGTTCTCAACGTGTGAGTTCGCAGCCCTGAAAGACTCGACAACCTGCAATCTTTTGAGTGCCTCGTTTTTTCGTTGCTGTGAAGTTTCGTTGTTGGCCTTGTCCCGAAGGTCATAGGAAAGTTCATCCAAATCAAGCCTTCTTAACAACTCGTAAAGAGACTCAGCTCCCATTTTGGCAATGAATTTATTGGGATCCGTATCATCCAGATGCTGGTTCTCTTTCGGAAGTTTATCAAGGCAATCAAGGTACTCCTCTTCAGTCAAGAAGTCGAGATACTGCAAGGGCTCACCTTCGGCATTGGTCGCATTACCGGGCTGAATAACAACGTATCGCTCGTAGTATATGATGGTATCCAGCTTTTTGGTTGGCAGACCTAACAAATACCCTATTTTATTCGGAAGTGACTTGAAATACCAGATATGTGCAACGGGAACAACCAGCGAAATATGTCCGGTACGTTCTCTTCTCACTTTCTTCTCGGTAACCTCCACACCACATCGGTCACAAACAATACCCTTGTAGCGAATGCGCTTGTATTTTCCACAATGGCATTCCCAATCCTTTACCGGTCCAAAAATTCGCTCACAAAATAAACCGTCTCGTTCAGGTTTATATGTCCTGTAATTAATGGTTTCCGGCTTCAATACTTCACCACTGGATTTCTCCAGGATCATCTCAGGTGAAGCCAAGCTGATAACAATTTTTGAGAAATCGCTGTTGATTTTATTCTCTTTCTTAAAAGCCATTATATATGCGGTTATTTTTAATTACAATTATTATTCTTCCATTGAAATATTGAGGCCAAGTCCCCTCAGTTCATGCAGCAATACATTGAACGATTCCGGAATGCCGGCTTTCGGCATCAAGTCACCCTTGACAATTGCCTCATACGCCTTGGACCTGCCCATCACATCATCGGACTTAATGGTCAGTATCTCCTGAAGGATATTGGCTGCACCAAAGGCTTCCAATGCCCAGACTTCCATCTCACCAAATCGCTGACCACCAAACTGCGCCTTACCACCAAGTGGTTGTTGCGTAATGAGTGAGTAAGGTCCAATGGATCTGGCATGCATTTTATCGTCAACCATATGGCCGAGCTTAAGCATGTAAATAATTCCAACCGTAGCGGGTTGATCAAATTGCTCTCCGGTGCCTCCATCGTGCAAGTATGTTCTGCCGTATCTTGGAAGTCCGGCTTTATCTGTGTATTCATTGATCTGATCCAACGTGGCACCGTCAAAAATCGGAGTACTGAACTTCATGCCCAATTTTTCTCCGGCCCAGCCAAGAACCGTTTCATAAATCTGACCCAGGTTCATACGGGATGGCACTCCAAGTGGATTCAGGACAATGTCAACCGGTGTTCCATCGGCAAGGAAAGGCATATCTTCCGCTCTGACTATTTTGGCAACGATACCTTTGTTCCCGTGTCGACCCGCCATTTTATCGCCAACCTTCAACTTTCGTTTCTTGGCCAGATAAACTTTGGCAAGTTTGATAATTCCGGTTGGTAACTCGTCTCCCACTGCCATGGCGTATTTTTCTCGCTTGTAATAACCGAGAATCTCCGTGGCCTTAAGGTTGTAATTGTGGAACAGTTGCTTGATCAAACTGTTTTTATCGTCGTCTCTGGTCCAGTTAGACGGATCGACAATCGAAAAATCATCAACACCCTGAAGAACCTTCAAACTGTATTTTGTTCCCTTCGGAACAATTTCCTCTTTGTAGAAATTGTAAATACCGGGAGAAGACTTTCCGTTGATAATCGAATAAAGTTTTTCGATCAATCTCGCCTTCAGCGCAGCAATTTCCTTGTTGAAAGAATCGTCCAGTTTGGTGACGAGGTTCTTCTCGTCTGCTCTGGTTTTTCTATCCTTAACGGCCCTTGCAAAAAGTTTCTTGTTAATGATCACTCCTTTTACCGATGGAGAAATCTTTAACGAGGCATCTTTAACGTCACCGGCCTTATCTCCGAATATGGCGCGTAAAAGCTTCTCTTCAGGGGTCGGATCGGTTTCACCTTTAGGTGTGATTTTACCGATGATAATATCTCCCTCCTTCACTTCGGCACCAACTCTGATCAATCCATTTTCGTCAAGATCTTTCGTCGCTTCTTCACTGACATTAGGAATGTCATTGGTCAATTCTTCCAGACCTCTCTTGGTGTCTCTAACCTCAAGTGAATACTCATCCACGTGGACAGATGTAAACCAGTCTTCACTGACCACACGTTCGGAGATCACAATCGCATCCTCAAAATTGTATCCCTTCCAGGGCATGAATGCCACTTTCAGGTTTCGGCCCAGCG
>DNDT01000095.1 GCA_003487525.1 Flavobacteriales bacterium | reverse complement strand
GGTGGAGGCTGCATTGAATTTCTTGGCCGGCGGACATCGCCGCATATACAAACAAACAAAAACCTGTCGACATCGAAACGGCCTGGCTGCGCCCCACATTTGTCAGATCAGGCCAGGAAATTCAATGCAGCCTCCACCTGCGCAATCTCTGGGCACCGAACAATCGTCCTACCGTATCCCTTAAAATCGGCGACAAGATTATCCCCACTACGGAGACAGCAACCGCCGGATTTTATGAAGCAGCATGGCGCGCGACAGGAGAAGATGGGCGCTACCCGGTAAGCTTGTTGATCCAATGGCAAAACGGCAACAAAAATATCAGCTTGCTGGGATCATATTTTATCGACAACCAGCCGCCGAATATCGAGCTGGAACTCAAGGGAATGGAACTGGACGGGAAAATAACTTTTTGCGGCAGAATCATAATCATCCCACTCATACATGCGCGAGAACCAATTACCCGCTGGAATCTTGTCTTTAAGAACAAAGAGGGCGCAATGATATTCTCGGAGGAAACCGAAGGATTTCCCCCCTCGCAACTTTTCTGGAAAGGAAAAGATAACAAAGGAAGATCATTCCCCAATGGCGACTATCAGGTCATATTGCAAGCCTGGGACAGGGCTGATAACATGGCGGAAGCATCTCAGTGGCTGACTGTTCGACATCAAAAACCAAAACTCGAAGTAAAAACAATGACCGTCGATCAGAACCTGATTGTTGAGCTGCTGCACGAAGAAGATATACCCATCGCATTCTGGCAATTGAAATTTCAATCGGCAAACGGCGTGACCCTGAAGACTTCCGATGGCAACAGCTTCCCCGCCCAGATTACTTTCCCAATGTCCGCCCTTACGGAGGACAATAAACCGCTTTCCGGTGCAATTACCGTCCAGGATATCCTTGGCAACCAAACGCACAAACAGATAAAAGACTTGTTAACTTACGGTCACGAAAAGAAAGAAACCAAAAAAGATGACACATGGGCGGAAGAATTCTAGCCTCTCCTTCAACAACATCCATGAAAATTTACCAAAGATGTCGGGACAAAATTTGTTTACAATCGAAAAAAACACTTTAACATGGCGTAAATTCAAAATATTTATTTACGTCAGCATGCTTGTCGTTTTTACCGTTACAGGGTGTGACAGGCTACAACTGCCACAACTTCAGCAATTGGCCCCATTACCGGCAGAACCGCCTTGCCGCATTGCAATCTTGCCTTTCGCCAATGAAAGTAGTCAGGAAAAAATAAATTATATCGTATATAAAATATTCTTGGCTGAATTCCTCCGGGTATCACAGCTTGAAGTCGTGCAAGAAGGAGATATTAAAAAATTATACCGGCAACTCCGCATATTCCCAGGCCAACAACCTAACTTTGACCAAATAAAAATTATAGCGAACAGACTCGACTCGCAGCTGATTATTACCGGGGTCATAATTGATGCTCAGGAAAGTTTTTCCGGCACCACCCCGAATCCATCACTGACTTTCAGTCTGCAAATTATCGATGCACCCACCGGGAGAACCATATGGAATACCTATCACAAAAGAAACGGGCAACATTACCAAAAAATTCTTCATTTTGGGGTGATCGCCTCTCTCAGCGGCCTGGCCCGCAAAATGTCTCAGGAAATTATCGACCTATGGATCAGAGAAGGACTCATGCCATGCCTCGATTGATATACATTGCCCTGCTGACCATTTTGTGTCTGGCCGGAACAACCCCGCAACTCGCCTTTGCCTCCCCGACCACCAATGAGCAAACCCTTGTCACCATCAACGGCACCCGCCACAGTATTGGAGACTTCAAGGTCTGGTGGAAAAACTGGCAGGAAAAAGGAATGGCCTTTCCAGAAAGCCCGGAACCATTTATCAACTGGCAACTTCTTGCCAAAGAAGCTCAAAAAATGGACCTTGCCAAAGTGCCGAGAGTACGCAACAAACTCAGCACCTTTTTGAAAGTGAGGGCCCTGATGCGCCTCAAATATGAAGAAGTTGAAACAAAAATTGACATTCCGGAGAATACACTTCGGCAAATCTACCAGAACGAATACTCGCCACGGCGAAATATCCAGTCTTTTCTTTTCATCGACGAGGAAAAAGCTGCTACCGCCTACGAAGATCTCAGCCAAGGGAAAATCAAACCCGGCGAATTGCAGGGGAAAAATCATGCCGATACCGGTCTCATCGGATACCAGGAAAAATTGATGCGACCACGAGAAATCAAATCCGAGTGGAAAGAGGTCATCACGAAATTAAAAAAGGACGAAATCACCAAACCACTTCCGTATGAAAACCACGCATTCATCCTCCTGCGTCTTGAAAATGTTCAGGAGGGCGATGAGAATGACTACCAGACCAAGAAAAAATTCATCCACCAAAAAATCTGGAAACAACAACATCAAGAACTGACAAGTAAACTGGTCAAACAACTTAAAGATAAATACCAGGTTCAAATTAACCAGGATATCGTCGACAACTTCAATGTTGAAAATATTCCTGCGAAATTGGCCGATAAAAATATTGTAACGAGTACGGCCATGAACCTCTCCACCGCTCTATTCGCGCAAAAAGTGCTGGCAGAAAAGAATTTGCGCAAAAGAATGGGCTTCAAGGAGATGGAGCAAAAACAATTTAATGCCATGGTTTTGGGCAATATTCTCACCCAAACCCTTGTCACCCATGAAGCACTGAGCCGGCATTACGAAGAAAAACCCCCCCTGAAAGAAACGTTCGATTTTTACCGCAACCATCGAAGCATCATCGAAATTGAAAATCAACTCTTCCAAGCAGAAGCCAAAAAAATCAGCGATGCGGAAATCACATCCTACTACAATGCAAATCTGGCCGAATTCAGCACGCCGGCTACCGTAACCTATGCTGAAGCATCAGGGTCCGAGGAAAAAGTTAAAAAAATATGGCTGGGAACTCTCACTGGAGGAGATTTTTCCGACCTCGTTGAAAAGCATCTCGACCATAAACCAAAAACCACGACAATGCCGATTGATCACCTTGACCCTGCCGTAAAGAATGTGATAAAAAATCTCGTTACCAACGAGGTTTGCGCCCCATTCACCGCCGCCGGCCAACCTACAACGATTAAATTGCTCAAACGCGAAGAGACTCAGCCTACTCCACTGGCCGATGTAAAACAAAAAATCTCAAAGCGATTGCAAAAAGAAAAGTTCAAAACATTACGAAAAGATTACCTGAATCAACTCAAGTCCAGGCTCAAAATC
>DNDT01000318.1 GCA_003487525.1 Flavobacteriales bacterium | reverse complement strand
TTGCCTGATTTAAATGTCTTTTTTCATGTGAAATAATGATATCCAGTGCAATATTTATGGGATAGACGATGAATTTACTTGCGGGAGAATGGATGACAACTTCTTCAAGGGCATAAGGCAAGAGTTCTTTCATGTATTTGCTCAATACCAGTTGGCTTTTGAAAAAGCGATCAAGGACATCGTAATTCACCTCGCTTTTTCCAGGTTGCCATATAGCCTGAGTTTTGTATTTTTTGTTCCGGTCGGGTTCAACTGATTTAAGGATCATCCTGCCATATAAATCAACAAGAAAATCGAAGCGTGAAAGAAAAGGCGGATCGTATGAATCTGCCGTTAATTCATTGAAAATTGGATAATAACTTTCATTAACCAGTATTATGTGCTCCATTATTTCTCCCACGCTCCATTTGTCTGCATTTGGTTTGAAATTTATCGAAGTACGGTCGATGCGATCAAACAGCTGACTAAAAGCAAAGGTGATTTCTTCTAATTGTTTATTCCAGATAGTCAATGGATCGGCTGTTTTTTTTCAAAAATATCATTTTAGTTGAATGCCAACCATTTTGTACAATTTCATTTTCGCAACTCAGAATATGGCTTCAGAAAGCGCCTTATGCAAACCCAGCTCTTCCAATTCCGGGCCTTCTGCTACCGAATGAGATCTGTACCATTCCAGGAAGATAAACGGCATCAATGATGTTGTTTTTAACAGTCCGCTGACCGGGTAAAATTGCAGTTCGATAAACAAACCCTTTACCTTATCATCCCGAAAATTGAAATTGGTTCTCAATAAATTGTTGAGCAGGATACTGCACTTGTTATAATGTGAGGGGACATCGAACTTTTTGCGATAAGCAATGTTTTTACCGAATCCCTGAATTCTGTACTCCAACAAATCGAGTTTGTCAATATTAAACAGGGCAATGATTTCAAGTAACATAAAGTCAAGCTGCTGATGGGAAGCACACGAAAAATTGCGCATATTATTATTGATAATATCCAACGTATTCCGATAATTTCCCAGTCGATATTCATGGAATGCGTGGTAGTAAGCAAGCATATTCTGCATTTTCCCCGTGTGCACCAAATCTTTTTCAAGCCGTCTAAAAATTTCTTCGCACGAATTCAAGTCTTTGTTAATCAGGTTATTGTGAAGCTGGAACAACAAAATGGAAAATTTTTGATGCAGTGGAATGTCTTGCTCTCCCAACTTTTTGGAAATTCTCATCGCGGCTTCTTGTTTGTCTATCAGTAAAAGGTTATCCAATATGGATCTGGAATTTGCCAGCTTTAAGTCGAACGGAAATTTGGCCGGATTTTGTTTAATGATCCGGGACCATTTAAAGGCGAGTTGCAGGGCTTTGTTAAAAGCGCTTTCACTCTGGTATATCATTATTTGCAGATGATCGGTCATCAGATTGAATTGATCGGTATTTAATTCATGTTGGTGTGCCCGCATGACAAGCAAGTTATCCCTGAGCTTTTTTGATGTAAAATCCAAAAAGTCAGTTTCACTTTTGGAAAGCACTTCGATGAATTTCTCCTGGAATTCACCCAATTGATCGGCAAGCAGACGGTATCCTTTAATCTTTGAAGTGATTTTTTCTTTCAATGCGTAGTTGGCGCGCATCTCATGGATCTTTTTGAGTTCCTTCATTGCATCAATAAGATTGTCATATTGTTCATTCTCTTTGGCGATCCGGGCGGAGTTGGTCAGCAGTTCCCTGGATTGATTCAGGTAGCTTTTTTCCCTGAGAATATTTGCCTGTAGATTTAATTTGCGAAGGCGCTGTTGCAAAAAGATATTTTTATCCAGCATTTTTCCGCCCTCGGTGGTGTTGTTGGCCAATAAAAAATCAAACAACTTATTTCTCAGGCGTATTTTTAATTTCTGAAAGGATTTACTCTCCGTCGAATCGTATCCCAGTTTATTTATCTCCGGATTCGAGCGGAAATGTTTTAATGATTTATTCTCTTCGAGCATATTGAACAAGCGCAGTTCTTTTGTGTTTTGATATTTCTGAGAAAAATAGCGTCTTGCCGCTTTTCGCTCCGCAAATGACATTCCGGAAATTATATTGTGCAATTCTTTCATCTTTTGAGTTATTGATTGAGACGAAAGTCGATGTAGTAAATTGATTTCGAAAGGACAGATGGCTTGTGTTTACCTCACTTATAAATGCCTTTTTATATTATACCAATCAGATTTACAGGTACATAGGTATGAAATTTTATCGCATTAATTCAGTGGGATTTCGATGGAAACGAACGAATAACAGTAGGTAATTGAGTCATCAACGTGCCAGAATTGCGGCAAATCAATTGTGGAAGAAACCGGGAAAACAGACGAATCAAATTATTGGTTCATACAACGGATGCCGTCAGACATCAAAAACATGAGAATCATCCACGCTGTTTTTTCCTGCGCCCGCATAATCCTCAATAATCAATCCTCCAACAATGGCCAGATTTCTCATAAAATCCTCGAACAGCGTTGTGTCGCTCCAAAAAGGATAGTAAACCAGCGTCACTCCCAATAAATAAATGGCCATTATTGACGTAAAAAACCTCGTGTAGAAACCAATAAGTATTGCCAGACCACCACCTAGTTCGATAAATACCACAATAATCGATACCATAGGTGCCAAAGGGACTCCTTTAAGTTCCAATCCATGCCAGAAATGTTCAAAGTCCATCACCTTCATGGTACCGTGAACAATAAAGATTAGAGAGAGAAAAATGCGGCCGATAAGCGAAAGGTAGTTTCTCATGATTTAAATTTTAATTGTCCCTTCGATGATGCTTTTCGAAATAAAAGAACTTTTTCCAGTGAATTCAAAAGCACTTCATCAGGAAACTTTATGCTATTACCTATAAAGATAATTAAATATCCCAAAAAAAATATGATGCCGATCAAGTTAATTACTGTGGTTTGTGGTATGTCGCATTTGGTTTTTCGTATTTCTTTTACTTTAACCATATCATCAATGAATCAGATGGTTAATGAATTTTATTGCAAAAAAAATATCATGAAACGTGAAATTTTGAAGCTGAAGTGAACGACGATTTTAAAATGCGGAAAACCTTGTGGTTTTATCTTTTGAATACCACCAATTGCATGTTTCGTTCAATGTGAAGTCGTTCGAAGGATTGGACTTTTTCAAGCTCCTTCATTCCTTCCAACTGCTCGAGCGCAATATTTTCATCAACCCTGCTAAACCATTCATCCCAGAAAATCAGAGCGGGAGTCATCTCGGAATCTGTAATGGCACGACGCACTCTCAGGTATTTATCGTTGCTGAAATAATCGAGATCCAGAGCCACACTTATATATGGGTGTGAGTAATAAATGGTTTTATCCGGATAATCAGGGAAGTTAGATTTGACGTAGGGTGCCAGTTCGTCTTCAATAAATCGATTGTCAGGAACAAGAAATAAATTTTTGTCAAACACCACTGCCCAGGGACGGTCAATAAATGGGTATATGCAAATCAGAACGAGAAAAGCTCCAACGATGCCTTTTTTTACCAAGTGGTTATTAAACCTGTCCGTAATAAGTTGAAGCCCTGCCAGTGAAAGTATGGCTCCCAGCGGAACAATGCAAATCAATACCCTGGCCAGACCCATGGAATTGAATATTCCAAGCCACCAAAAAATAGAATGAGCGACAAAAAAGGTGACGAAAGACCCCAATATCAGAAACATTCGAATTGAATTTCTGTTTCGTTTTTCGCGTGTCAGATAGGTAATCAATGTTGCAATTATTCCCAGGACCAATAAGGTACATATGGGTCTCTCCATGGTGTAGTAAAGCCTTTCGATGAAATCCGTCAATTTTCCGCTTCCATAGGGGCTTCCCAAATGTGCGTAGGGGATTTCACTGAAAACCCACAGTATGTCCTTGTGAAAAAGCGCCCCGGCAATGGTGTAAACAACTTGCCCAGACAGTAAATAAGGTATTTTTTTATATCTGTTATTTAAGGCGAGATACGCGGCAAAAACACCAAGTATAAGCAGTCCTTCTGATCTGACAAGGGGTAAAAATGAGATAAGAATTACTGCGGGAATAGCTTTGTTCTTTTGAAACAGGAATATACCAATGACCAGAATCAATGCAAACAGATATTCGGTCAGTCCGGAAAAAATCAGCTTGAAATACAGGGGTGATGCAAAGATGAATACAAAAACGACCAAGGGGTTTTTGATGTTCAGGTTCCTTGCAATGTAATATGAAAACAATGCACTTAACGAGGCACAGAGCGCATTAAAAACAATGATTCCCTTAAAACCAAATTGAGCAAACGGGGCACTTAAAAGGACAAAAAACGGTTTGGCCCAGTGATTAAAAAAATGCTCTGGATATTTAAATGCATGCGCGGAAAACAGGTAATGCACAAGGCTATCCCCGGCGTCACCTGTATCTGCCTTGTTCAGTCCGGAGGTGATGATAACGAGTGCTACAAATACTGCAAGCGTAGTTAATAACTCAATTTTTAGGATTAATTTCATCTCAAAATAAAAAGTTTAGGTCCTATGGACTGAAGATTTGGTCGCAATGCATGTATCGTGTAAAAATAACCCAATGCATGTAAACTCAAAGGACAGAATGTTCCGGTTTCAAAATTTAAATGATTCGGTTGGCCGCTATAATAAGTGCCGGACAACGAGTATTTGAATGCGGATCGAAAGGGTATAAGTCCGATTTTGGGTATTGCTTTTGACTAAATCATTTTATATCTTGTAAATAAAAAATGATGTTTGAATTTTTACTCATTTCCGCAATCTTAATTGCCATATTAATGGCATTTTTTTATTTCAGGACTGGAAACTCGGACGATTCAAGTATTGTCACAAAGTTGGAAGAATTGAATAAAAAACTTTATGAAGGTGAAGAGCAAAACGAATTTCCTTGTCATCTTAGACACGTAATTGACAACGAAGATCAAATTCTGGTTTATAGGGCTTCAGCCGGGGATGGCGCCAAACATTTTGGTGCGGTTCCATATGAATACAAGGGGCGCATTTTACACTTTATAAACACCGAAAATCTACGCTGCACAGGTGTTTTCAACAAGACCACGGAAAAACTCACCATTAATCTGATTGATGATCTGGAAGACAATTAATGGTTAATCTCTTTTTTTGCCTTCGGTATTGCGCATTATCCAATCAATGTGATACTGTTGTGAATGTTTAAATGCAAGGTCACAATATTCCTAAGAAGAATGTGTTTTACATTTTAAAGTCGTTTTGATGAAGAATCAAGTTAATTCCCCTTCTGCCCCAGGCGTTTTGTTCGCTGTATTTTTCGCCATAATTCTTATTGCCTCATGTTCGAAAGACGAAGAAAGCAATCCTGTATTGGATAATTTACCGGGAATTAAAGGATACCCCGTAGTCGGAACCGATCAGAAAACTCATTACAATGATCTCTCTGAAATATCGGCACCCGCTGAAGGAACTAGCTATTTCGGTCAGAATGCAGATTATCCCGGCAATAAACCGACATACGTCAACAATGGCAATGGAACCGTCACTGACATGGTGACAGGCTTAATGTGGCAAAAAAGCCCCGATACAGACAGGGATGGGGACATTGACGCTGCGGATAAATTGACTTACAACCAGGCTGTATCATTCGCCTCTACCTATAGCCTTGGCGGTTTCAGCGATTGGCGTTTGCCAACCATAAAAGAGCTCTATTCCCTCATCATGTTCAGCGGAATGGATTTAAATCCGAATTCGACTTCTGGNNGATGCCCAGTTTGCCAGTTCCACAAAATACGTCGGGAGCGATCCCGAAGGTGACATGGTCTTTGGAGTAAATTTTGCCGATGGACGAATCAAGGGATATGGACTGAAAATGCCTGTGGGACCACCGGTGGATAAAACCTTTTTTGTTCTTTACGTTCGGGGAAACCAGACCTATGGTCAGAATAGCTTTACAGACAATGGAGATGGCACAATTACGGATGCTGCGACAGGCCTGATGTGGATGAAAGATGATACCAAGCTTGGCCTTCTTTGGGTAGAAGCGCTTGCTTACGCCGAAGGTCACGAATTCGCAGGGTATTCCGACTGGAGATTGCCCGATGCAAAGGAATTGCAGAGCATCATTGATTACAGTCGGTCACCGGGCAGCAGTAATTCCGCCGCCATCGATCCGGTTTTCAATTGTACCCAAATAACCAATGAATCAGGTGAGCCGGACTACCCGTTTTATTGGTCTGGCACGACCCATGCCAACATGTCCCCGGAACCGGGTGGGGCAGGGGTTTATCTTTGTTTTGGTCGTGCACTGGGTTACATGAATGGCTCCTGGGTGGATGTTCACGGAGCCGGAGCGCAACGCTCTGACCCTAAGACAGGGGATCCGGGCGACTATCCCGAAGGACACGGTCCACAGGGTGACGCCGTTCGCATTTACAATTTTGTTCGGTTGGTCAGGAATGTGAAGTAATTGGACTTTGGCAATCTTAACCGGGTCTGTATCGGTTCCCGTTAAGTTTCTTTTCAAGAGAAGGGTTTATATGGGAATTTGGAGTCAAAAAATAAAAC
>DNDT01000313.1 GCA_003487525.1 Flavobacteriales bacterium | reverse complement strand
TTCATTCAATTTAATATGCCCAAGAATGCCCCTGATACGGTTTTTGTTTGCCTCCCTGTTTTGATTGAAGTGATCCACATATTCCTCGGCATGCAGCTTTTTTAATTCTTCGGTATTCAATTGTTTTTTACTCATTTGCGTCGCGTGGAATTTTAACCGATTCAAAAATTACCTGATATACCAATTCGTTAGGAATAAGGGGCAAAAGAATAAAAAGTATTCTCTTTATGAAATACTTGAGGTTTTTAGTTTTCAAGTCGCGGTTGTTGTATATGAATCCATTGTCCGCTTTGATATTTTTTACGGTAAAACCCGATGTTTCAATTTTATGTTTCCAGGTTGAAACCGAATACAATGTTTCACTAATTTCTTTTTGCTGAGTTCCTTTGTGATCCTTTTTTGTAAATATCCATCCGATGAAGTTTTTGTTTGGAACCATTATGATGGCTTTTCCGCCTTCTTTTAATATTCTGTTCATTTCATTGAGTCCACCATCAATATCCAGAAAATGTTCCAGTACGCCCAGACAGGTAATCAAACTGAATTGATTATCGGCAAAGGGCATTTTTTCGCCTGTTGAAACACGGGCGTCACAATCGGGAAGGAGTTGTTTTACCCCTTTAATGGCTTCTTCTGAAATGTCTACTGCAGCCAAATTTTTGAAACCCTTATTATTCAGGTATTCCAGGAACTCACCCCTGCCACAACCAACATCGAGAATTGAGTCGGCAGAAGCAGGGATTAATTTCATGATCTGGTAAAAAGCCTTGACCGACCTACGGGTTTGGTCCCCGGTTTCCCTGTATTTCCGGTCATACCAATCCGACACATTTTTATGAGTAGTCATTCGGATCCAAATAATTCATAATAATGACGTTCGATTTTTTTCGCAATTTCATGCCATGAGAACTCCTTTTTGACTTTTTCCATGCCTCTTTGTCCAATTTCTTTTCTCAACGAATCGTTTTCACATAACGTTTGAATGGCTTCAGCCAATTGCAGCGGTTGCTTTTGCTCAATCAACAAGCCATTGTACCCGTCTTCGATAACATCCGGAATCCCCCCAACCCGACTACTTATAACAGCGGTACCACATGCATTTGCTTCCACCAGGACAACTCCAAGACCCTCGGTATCCCCATTTTCGTCAACAATGGAAGGGAGAACAAAAATATCGGACTCGGAATAATAATACGGAATTTCACCATCCGGTATATACCCGGTAAATTCGATGCTGCGCTCAAGGTGCAGGTTGCTGATTTTTTTCTCATAAACAGGTTTCAGGTAACCGCGTCCGCCAATTCTGAGCTTAAGGTTTTCCAGCCCTCGTTTGTGAACCAGAATATCCATGGCATCTATCAGGTATTCAATGCCTTTTCTGGGAATAAATTTACCGACACATAGAATAAAAATATCCAAATCGCCTAGGCCCAGTTCAGTCCGTAATCCTTGTTTGAATTGAGGATAGAATCTGGCCGTATCCGTTCCGGGACTGATTACCACGCAATTTGTGTGCGGGTAGTTTTCAAGCACGTTCGCCTGGGTAAAACGGCTGTTGTTTATTAAAAGGTCAACTCGTTTCAGGACAAATCCCAATACCCGGTTTTTACCCAAAACAAAAATCTCGGCCCCGTGCATGGACAGCACGTGTTTTTTACGGGTCAGTTTGGAGACAAAAACGCCAACAAGCCCTGCTATAGTCCAGTGACTGTGTATCACATCAACATTGGATGAATGCCGGAGCGATTTCAGAAAAAAGAAAAGTATGAAAACCGGAAGTTGCATTTTAGCGAGAAAACTCCTTCTGATATTGGTTGGAATTCCGTCCCCATATGCCAGTTTCTGCAGTCCTGATGGCCAGAAATACGTAAAACGGTAGACGGGAATTCCATCGTACATTTCTTTTTTTTCAGAACCATAATGATGCGGTGCGATTACCTTCACCCGGTGGCCCAGTTTTTGCAATTGCCGCGCCTTCTCCAGGACATGGATACCGACTGCTATTCCTTCGTGAAGCGGAAAAGAAGTGGTTAAAATTAAAACGGACAGGGATTTAGGTGCTTTGATTTGATTTGATGTTTAGGATGGACCGATCTACCTTAATTTCCAGTTCAAAAACTTCTTTTATGAGCTCATTTAAAAAACCATCTTCGAAGCAGGTTTGCATGGTGACTTTCCGGTAATTTGGATTGACGGATAACCCTTCGAAATATGAATTTTTCAGTTGGCTCACCCGTTCGTATTTTTTAATGATGTTGGGATTGAATAGATTCTCCAGAGGCCATACAGATGGTTGCCACCACGGGATGAAATTATGGGCAAACATACTTGCAAATCTTTTCCTTGTCAATCTGAACATGGATTGTGCAAATTCATGATCATTTCTGGTGACATGCAAAAGAAATACATCCGGGTTTTCAACGATGTTCTTTGGCAAACACATAGCCGTAAGCGGATCACAGAAAACAGCACCTCCTTTGCCTGTTTTAAGTTGAATTTTGAATAAAATTCTCTTTAAGAATTCCATGTTGCCAGTGTAATACATCAGATT
>DNDT01000509.1 GCA_003487525.1 Flavobacteriales bacterium | reverse complement strand
GCGTATTGCGCACTCGGTCCTTTCCGTATTTTTCTAAAAATCCTTCGGTTACCTTAAAAACCCCTCCGTATTCGGCTATGTCCTGCCCCATTAATATGAGGTTTGCATGTTTTTGCATCGCTTCGTCCAGACCGGCCGTAACAGAATCGATAAATCTCAGTTCTTCACTTTCGGCCGACGGAACAGTTTCTTTATGAGATACCGGCGCATAAACATCATCGAGTTCATTGTCTTTGGACCATGTCACCGCTTCTTCCCGGTCGGCCTCCTCCCATGCGTGGTTTATCAATTCCTTAATTTCACTTCGCATCGAATCATCCAATGCCGCATCCAACAATCCAGTGCTCAGCAAATATTTCCTATAGTTTTCGATCGGGTCTTTTTGCGCCCAATACTCCATCAATTCTTTTGGGATGTACTTGGTACCGGACGCCTCTTCGTGACCTCTCATCCGGAATGTCATGCACTCAAGTATCATCGGTCTTGATTGACTTCGGATAATTGGCGCAAGTTCCATTACTTTTTGAAAAACATCCAGAACGTTGTTTCCGTCGACCCTGTGCGCTTCGATTCCATAACCCGGACCTTTATCGGTAAAATGTTGAAATCTGAATTGCTGAGACGACGGAGTCGACAAACCGTAACCATTGTTCTCAATGACAAACAATACAGGAAGGTCCCATACAGCCGCAACATTGAGTGCCTCATGAAAGTCCCCCTGACTGGCACCACCGTCCCCGGTGAACACTGCCGTCAGTTTACCACTTGACTGCAATTTTTCCGCGAGTGAAATCCCGTCGGCAACACCCATCTGAGAACCCAGATGAGAAATCATTCCCACAATATGGTGTTCTCTGCTTCCAAAATGAAACGATCGGTCACGGCCTTTGGTGAATCCGTTCCGTTTACCCTGAAACTGGCTGAACAGTCTGTTGTAAGGTACTTTTCGTTCTGTAAATACACCCAGATTCCGGTGCATGGGCAATATGAATTCATCCGGAAAAAGAGCAGCGGTTAATCCGACAGAGATTGCTTCCTGTCCGATACCTGAAAACCACTTGCTGATTTTACCCTGACGAAGTAAAATGAGCATCTTTTCCTCAATGAGACGAGGATGGAGCAATGACTTGTACAAATAAAGCAGGGTCTCGTCCGACACCTCTCCTCGAATGAATTCCATGGGTCTAAAATGAGTGCAAATATAGATGTAAATTTCTGCAAATTCAGTCTAGTGTCCTTGCCAATTCAGCTCAGTTTACTCCTGAATTTTTACATTTGCCAACATGTTCAAAACAACAACGGCATTAAGTCTATTTGTCAGGAAAACTCTTCTTTTCCTCGGATTTATGACAATCTGCCGGATTATTTTTCTGTTGTTTAATATTAACTACTTCAATTCCGTAGGTTTTTCCGAGTTTTTTCACGGTTTTCGATTTGATTTTGTCACGGCTGTTTATGGCTTGTTNNTTTTTGTCAGGATCATCAACGCTTATTTCGCAATTGCTACCATTCTGTTCATTGCCCTTAACTGCATTGATGTCATCTATTTCAAGTTCACCTTCAAACGAATGACCTGGGACATCTTTAACCTGGTGGCCACCGGTGACGATGTGCTGGGCCTTATTCCTCAATTCATTGCAGACTATTGGTACATAATACTGATCTTCCTTTTACTGTCCTATTCTGTCATAAGACTAAACAGGTTGGGCAATACTGCCTGCAAAGAGCAATCCTTAAAATTGAATGCCTTGTATTCGATGTTGATCATTACCGGCCTGGTTTTCGCTGCCAGAGGGGGTTTTCAACTCAAGCCGCTGGGAATTATAGATGCCTCAAGGTATACCGAAGGACAAAATGTTCCTCTCGTGCTTAGCACACCATTCACATTAATGAAAACCTTCTCTTCCGAAAAACTGAAAAAAAGCCACTATTTCGAAGATGAGGCAGAGGCGCTGAATTATTTCAATCCCGTGCTCAATATACAATCAGACAGTCAGGGCGTGCGCAAAAACCTCGTTGTAATAATAATGGAGAGTTTTTCGAGGGAATACGTCGGATTTTATAACAATGGCAAGGGATACACCGCATTTCTCGATTCAATTATGGGTCATAGTATCGTATTCAACCACGCCTTTGCCAATGGGAAAAGATCGATCGAGGCACTTCCTGCCATTTTCTCTGCGCTGCCCAACTTGATGAACGAAGCATACAGTACCTCACCTTATTCGGGCAACAGAATTGAGTCACTGGCCAGTATTCTGGGTAAAAAGGGGTACAATACGCACTTTTTCCATGGGGGAAAGAATGGAACCATGGGTTTTGATTCGTATGCCAAACTAGCCGGTTTTGATTTCTACTATGGCTTGAATGAGTATGAGAACAAGAATGATTTTGACGGAAGCTGGGGGATATATGACATTCCCTATTTTCAATACCTGGCCTCCGAACAGGACAAACTAAGGGAACCATTTATGACGGCAATTTTTTCATTGAGTGCCCATCACCCCTACAAATTGCCATCGGGGTACACATCGGATTGTCCGGAAGGCAAGCTGCCCATACATCCCACGATATGTTACTCGGATGATGCCCTGAGAAAATATTTTGGACGTGTAAAAAATACAGACTGGTATAAAAACACCCTGTTTATCATTACAGCTGACCACACTGCTCAAAGCATCAATAAAAAATACAATACCAGCAAAGGCATATACGCCATTCCACTCATATTCTTTGACCCATCAAGCAGTCATCACGAACTGATTGAAAATACCGTCCAACAGGCAGATATAACGCCCTCTGCACTGGACTATCTCGGACTGCCGACCCGGATGATTTCCTTTGGAAAAAGCGCCTTCGATCCGGCTCAGGAAGGATTGGCCGTAAATTACCTAAGTGGTTTATACCAGCTAATTGAAAACGAACATACCATTCTTTTTGATGGAGAACAGGTGGTATCTGCATTCGAACATAATCAGAATGGTCTGGATGTCAAACCAATTCTGAAACCGTCCGACCCTTTGAGAAAATCAGAAAAAAAGCTGAAGGCCATTATTCAGGAATACAATCAGCGAATGATTGACAATAAACTCACGGTCGATGAGTAACGAAAAATCCAAGATTGCCTTCATTGTCAATCCCATTTCAGGAAAGGGCAAAGCACTGCATATGGTGCCTCTGATTGAGAAGGCTTTTGGTTTTTCGCATGATTTGAGAATCAACATAACCAAAGGTGTGGGTGACGGTTCGGTAATGGCCGGCCAGGCCATTAAAGAAGGATTTCAGATCGTGATTGCGGTCGGGGGAGATGGCACGGTGAACGAGGTAGGAACGGCCCTGGTTGGCACGGACGCAATACTCGGAATCATTCCGGTTGGCTCCGGAAACGGACTGGCCAGGCATCTTAAGATACCGTTGAACCCGTCAAAAGCGATTGAGGTTTTAAAGGCATTTCATGTTACCCGGATTGACACGGGATATATGAATGACCGAGTTTTTTTAAATGCGGCCGGCGTCGGTTTGGATGCAGAAGTGAGCCGGATTTTTTCAACCTCTGCCACCCGGGGATGGATGAGGTATGTCAAGATTGTTATGCGCCTCAGTATTAAACAGCGAGAATTTGATGCACGTCTCCACTTAAATGAAAACAGTGAAGATGTTCGAATTACCATGCTGACGGTCGCCAATTCGGCACAGTACGGAAACAATGCTAAAATTGCACCAATGGCAGACATCTGCGACGGAAAACTCGATATTTGTACCTTGGTTAATATGAATTTCACGAGATCTTTTTCTTTTCTGACGGCACTGATGACGGGCAAATTGGTGTCGGGAACCCATTATGTTTGTGTTCAATCCGATCGTCTTGAATTTGAAAGCACGGAAGAATGGGCACATGTCGATGGGGAGCCCGTTAAAATAGACGGTAGTCTTATTTTTACGTCAAATCCAAGGTCATTAAACGTAATTTGCTGACAATGAAAAACGCCAGAAAAAACATTGTTTACTCAACAAATCCAAATTTTTCGTTTGAATCGGATGACGAATCCGAAGAGCAGGAAATTCCGGCAAACCAACAATCGCTTAAAATTTTCCCGGACAGGCGAAACAGAAAAGGAAAAACGGTCACCGTGGTATCGGGTTTTTCGGGAAGCAACGAATCATTGAAAAACCTCGGGAAAGAGTTGAAATCTTATTGCGGGACCGGTGGTACAACCAAGGACGGTGAAATTTTCATTCAGGGAAATGCAGTGCAAAAAATAAGCGATTATTTAAAAGCCAAGGGCTATCGCGTTAAAATTTCGGGAATATAATGAGAAAATTACTGTGGATTCTTTATCAACCTTATAAATGGTTGATATTCACCCCATTACTTGGGCTGTCAGGCATGATATTTGCCATAATAGCCATTGTGCTTGCCATAACAGTCAGCCCAAAAGCTGGCAGTTTGGTCGGGGGAATTGGTTGGTCCAGATTCAGCTCATTCTTTACACCCATGACGGTGAGTGTATTTGGACTTGAAAATATTGACAGAAAACAATCGTATGTGGTTATTTCCAATCACCAAAGCCATTATGACATTTTTGTCATGTACGGATGGCTTAAAATGGATCTCAAGTGGGTGATGAAAAAGGAACTTCGTAAAATCCCGTTTATCGGATATGCCTGTGAGAAAGTCGGTCACATAATCATTGACCGCAGTGACCGTAAAAAAGCCATCCAGGAGTTGAATGCCGCCAAAAAAAACATTGTAAACGGGACCTCGGTAATGTTCTTTCCGGAAGGTACAAGAAGCAAGGACGGAAGCATCGCCCCTTTCAAGAAAGGTGCCTTTGTGCTGGCACTTCAGTTGGGCTTACCCATCCTTCCAGTAACCATCAATGGCACCCGTAAAATACTTGCAAGCGGTACCATGAATCTATTGCCGGGACACGCCGAAGCCATTGTTCACCCTCCTATTGATACAACGGGATATACCGAGAATAACCTAAACGAACTCATCGAGCATTCAAGGGGGATCATAAGCGCTTCGTTTAAATCTCAATAAGCGATTCCTTTTTTTCCAGATTGATTTTTATTTGTTTCTTTATAAACGTATCATTCATTATCTAATCCTTGATGAAGGGAATATTTCTTTTTTACGCATTCTTGTTGTATACGGGTATTACCGTGTCTCAAACAATTTCAGGTGTAATTGAAGATGCTTCCACCGGTGAAAAACTCTTTGGGGCAGCCGTTTTGGAAAAGGGTTCGTCAAACGGGGTCACGACCGATTTCAATGGGAATTTCTCGATTAAACTGACCAACGGACTTCCGGCGACATTGACCATAACCTACGTGGGATTCGAAAAACAGGAAATCAACGTCACAAATCTTGAGAAAATAAAGCTGAAAATGAAAGGGGAAAACGTAACCCTTGAATCGGTAAGCGTGATAGACGACAGGATTACGGAAAAACAACGGGAATCTGCTGTTACCGTCGAGTCCATGGACGCCATTGCCGTAAAAGAAACACCTGCCGTTAATTTTTACGATGGACTCGGTCACTTAAAAGGAGTGGATTTAACGGCGGCCAGCATGGGTTTCAAAGTAATAAATACCAGAGGTTTCAACAGCACTCGTCCGGTACGCTCGCTCCAGATAATAGACGGTGTTGACAATCAGGCTCCCGGATTAAATTTTTCCGTCGGCAATTTTGCAGGGGCATCGGAACTTGATATTCAGCGAGTCGAACTTATAGTCGGCGCCAATTCCGGTCTCTATGGCCCAAATGCGTTTAACGGAGTTATCTCCATGACAACCAAAGATCCTTTTGTTCATCAGGGATTGGATGTGATGGGTAAGGTAGGTGAACGAAACCTGAGAGAAACCTCGCTTCGTTTTGCCCGCGCCCATAAGTTGTTTGGATCTCAATCCGAAGTGATTGCCTATAAAATAAATTTCTCGTACATGCAGGCCTACGACTGGGTTGCCGACAACTACGCTCCGACAGATCAGTCAATAGCCGAGGCTAATAATCCGGGAGGTTACGATGCGGTAAACAGGTACGGTGACGAAAACAGACCCAATCAAAATGATGAAACCGGTGATTACGGGCAGTTAAATTCACCGGGACTGGGCATTTATCATAGAACCGGTTACAATGAAGTGGATCTTGTGGACTACGACACCAAAAATTTAAAAGTATTTCCTTCCCTTCATTTCAAACTTCCGGCAAAATTGGACGCCAAGCTGACCTATAACTACGGAACGGGAACAACTGTTTACCAGGGGGACAACCGGTATAGTTTGAAGGATTTAAAAATGGAGCAGTACATCGCCGAAATTGGAAACAAGGACAAGTTTTTTATTCGGGCATATCACACGGCCGAAGATGCCGGAAAATCTTACGATGCCGTTTTTACGGCATTTTTGCTGCAAAGCGACGCAAAGAGCAGCTCGGACTGGTCAAAGGATTATTTGGCTTATTGGCAAAAGTACAATGTAAACAAGGTGCGAGCCTTACCGGGTTATCCTGATCCCCGTGACCGCGAATGGACGCAGCAATGGTTCGGGGACAGCAAAGAGGCCACGCAGGCCCTGGCTCAGCTGATCATGGCAGAAAACATCGATTCATTGTATGCATACCACAATTCGGCCAGGAAGTATGCGGACGGACGCGGTTTTAGTCAGTTTAACAGACCGCGATACAAGGAAGGTACGGCGGAGTTCGATTCGGCCTTTAACTCAATCACTTCGAAACAAACGTATTCCGAGGGTGGATCAGGATTTTTTGACAAATCTTCACTGTCGCATATTCAGGCACAGATATGGTTCAATGAAGACGAATTACACGTCAATGGCCTAAAATGGTTGCTTGGCGGAAATCTGCGTGCCTACAACCCAAACAGCAACGGTACCATTTTCAGTGACACGAATGGAAGGCGCATATCCAATAAGGAGTATGGCATTTATACAAGCATTGAAAAGCGCATCGTGAACAACAGCATTATCCTCACCGCCACCGGTAGGGTCGATAAAAACGAGAATTTCGATTATGCTTATTCACCCGCATTTTCGGTTGTATATGTGCCAAATGAAAAACACACATTCAGAACCTCTTTCTCGTCTGCGATCAGAAATCCGACCCTGCAGGATCAGTATCTGTTCTACAATGTCGGAAGGGCCGTTTTAATCGGAAACCTGAATGGTTATGACGACCTGATCACGGTAGAATCATTTTTTGATGCCTACGACAGTTCGACTTTCCGTCCCCGCCTGCTCGATACCTTCAGCGTTGCACCGGTAAGACCTGAAAAAGTGAAAAGTGTTGAAATTGGATACAAAGGGATGATAAGCAAGCAATTGTTCATAGATGCCAGCTATTACTTCAGTTGGTACAACGATTTTTTGGGCTATGTCATCGGTGCCGATGTACAATCGATCAACAACGGAGCAGATGCCCGTATCGATGAGATTTACCGTGTAACGGCCAATTCAACGACGCAGGTTACTACCCAGGGATTTAGCATCGGAATCAATTATTACTTTAAAAAGTACTTTGCCCTATCCGGAAATTACTCCTGGAATATTCTGAACAAAGACAGTATCGATGACCCTATTATCCCGGCATACAATACGCCTGAAAACAAATTCAACGTTGGAATTTCCGGAAGGGACATTCACCTTGTAATGTTCAATAAGACGTTACATGGTTTCGGATTTAATGTAAATTACAAGTGGATTGAAGGCTTCCTGTTTGAAGGCTCTCCTCAATTTACAGGCTCCATCCCAACCTACGACATTTTGGATGCTCAGATCAGTTACCGGGCCAATCGAATTCATACAACCTTCAAACTCGGGGCATCAAATATTCTGAATAAATTAAGCTATCAGACCTATGGCGGGCCTCGTGTGGGTCGAATGGCTTATTTTTCAATATTATTCGAATTGTCAAAAAAGTGAAGAACTCATCAAAATATTTATCTTTAGTTAACTAAATCAAACAATTATGAAAAAAACAAGTCTACTATTTTTTAGCATGGCATGTTTCATGCTGACGACTGCTCTTGCACAAACCAGGTATATCGACAAGGTTTTCACGGGCGTAACGGTTTCAAAAAATGTAAAATACGGGGATAATTTCAATGTCTACATTACCCCTCCCACCCCGGTTTCGCAACCATTGATGATGGATGTCTACGAACCAACGGGTGATACGGTCACCAACAGACCTTTGATCATCCTTGCCCATGCCGGAAGTTTCCTTCCCAAATGCAGCAAGAATACTTTGCCGCTTGGTGACAAAGAAGACAGCACCATGGTTGAAATGTGCAGGGAATTTGCCAAGAGGGGTTATGTTGCGGTTTCAATGGACTACAGATTGGGCTGGAATCCGCTTGCGGGTGCCCAGGAAGACCGAATCGGTACCATCATGACAGCCGTGTACCTCTCCATGCAGGACATGAAAGCCTGTGTTCGATACATGAAATTAAACCAAAGCACATACGGTATCGACAGTACCAAAATATGTGTCGGAGGTTCGAATTCGGGTGGATACAGTGCGCTGGCTTATGGTGCACTCACCGATACCAATGAATTGTGGTTGCTGAAATTCTTGCATCCATCTACCGGAAAACCATTGGTGAACATTCACCTATGGGGAGATTTCGAAGGAGACAACGGAACTACAGGTTATTATAATTACAATAATCCGGGTGCTTCGAGCAAGATAAGCATGGTATTGAATCTTGGTGGAGCCATCGGAGATTCATCCTGGCAGGAAGCCGGTGAAGTTCCAATTATTTCGTTTCACGGAGAGGCTGATTCACTTACACCGATTAATTGCGACATCGTAATTGTGGCCGCTACAGGTCAACCCGTTGTTGAAGTCTGCGGATCAAGAAAAATCAGTGAAATTGCCACCAGACTCGGTAACCAGACATTCTTTGACAATAATTTTACCGATGCCTATACCAACTCTGCCAAGAGCAAAACTTCCTTTAGCGGTTTCATGCCGCACTTTGGAATTGCCAATGGTTATGAACCATGGGCCTGGTATGATCAGAACAGTCCTTGCATTGCCCCCGGTTCAGGTTATGGTTCTGCCGCCAATCCTTACGCTACAAAGCCAAAGGCTCTTGCATACATCGATACCATCATGGGTTATTTCTGCCCAAGATTCATTGCGCATACTACCTATGTCGGTGTCAATGAAACGGAGAACATCAATGACAAGGTATCCGTATATCCAAATCCTTCATCGGACATCATCTACATTGAATCAACCCTCAAAGTTGAAACAGCCGTCTTGTACAATCTGAATGGTTCAGCGGTTTGGAATGGTTCTCCGAACAGAACAGGTACTTTCCAGTTGAATGTATCGAACCTGGATCATGGTATTTACTTCTTATCTATTCAGACAGAAAAGGGAATAGCAAGAAAGAAAATTGCGGTTAACTAAAACACAGCATCATGCACAAAAAAAAGCCGGTCAGTTTCAGACCGGCTTTTTTTATATGTCCCTGACATAGCATCGTCTTCGTTTGTGCTGAATGTGTTCGTAATTTTTCCAGTTCGCAATAACGTTGCTATTGGTCTCAAATACACCGGTTGTTTCCATTTGATTGATTCCGAGTTCCATCATCCTCTTTTGCAATTCCCCAATCAGAATGACGGCCACACCCGAACTATGGTATTCAGGCAAGACTCCGGTAAGCATCATATCGATCACTTTTGGTTTTTTAAGTGCCTTTAAAAGGTGTATGAATCCAAAGGGGAACAACTTCCCTCCTGCTTTCTGCATGGCTTCGGAAAGGCTGGGTAACCCGATAAAAAATCCCACCAAATCCCCATCTTTTTTTACCAGGGTAATAAATCTCAGATCCAGCATAGAGAAGTACTTCTCTGCATACATGTCAATCATTTCTTCGTTGAGTTCGGCCACATACGGAAGTTCGGCAAATGCCTTGTTCAGTATGTCAAAAATTCGACGTCCATAAGCTTGCAACTCCTTTTTTGAGGTCAGTTGAATCGATTCGAACCCACCGCGTTTTTTTATCAGCTGGGCGCCCCTGTCTGCCTTGTTTACCGCACCTTCGGTCAGTGTCAACCTGAATTCGACCCAGTCGTTCTCCTTAACAAAACCAAGTCGATCAAAGTGTTCCTTGTAATATGGCAGGTGATAGACGGAAGCGATACTCGGTAAATGATCATAGCCCTCGACCAAAAGTCCCTGGGTATCCATATTTGAAAAACCAAGAGGCCCGTGGACCTTGTTCATCCCCTTTTCGAGGAACCAATGAATGCACGTGTTGATAAGCAAATCGAACACCTCTGCATCATCAATAAATTCTATTCGATTAAACCGTCCGTACCTGACTCCTGTCTTTTCATTGTACTTATCATGAATGATGGCGCAAACCCGTCCGACTGTTTTTCCATTTTTAACAGCCATCCAGATTTTCACATCGCAAAATTTAAATGCGGGATTTGTGTCCGGACTCAGCGCTTTTAATTCGTCTTTTTTTATCGGGGGAACCCAAAGAGATTGCTTTTTATAAAGGTCAAATTGAAAATCCACAAAAGCCTTGCGATCGCTTTTACCAACGACCTCTCTTATTTCCAAACTCATAATTACACTCTTACTCCAATTACTAATACATCATCAATCTGGCTGTAATCACCAAGCCAATTAATAAAATCCTGTTCAAGCAATTTGTGTTGCTCACTCATACTTTTTTCGTGAATCGAAAGTAAAAACTCCTTGAAAGGTTTGTACTTGTATTTCTTTCCGCTTTCACCTCCGAACTGATCGGGGTATCCGTCGGAGAACACATATATCAAATCACCTTTTTGCAAATCGAAGGTATGATTGTCAAATTTCCGTTTTTCCCCTCGAATAAAACTTCCAATTGCAAATCTATTTCCTTTGGTTTCAATTAATTCTCCGTTTCGAATGATATACACTCCGTTATTGGCACCTGCATATTCCAATTTGTTGTTTTTAAAATCCAAACCGAGCAGTGCCATGTCCATGCCATCTTTA
>DNDT01000392.1 GCA_003487525.1 Flavobacteriales bacterium | reverse complement strand
GGGGTACTTCAGAAACTTTAAAAACAATACGTATGAATTTTCTGTCGAGGCCTATTTCAAGAAATTTTACGACCTCCTGGATTATGTAGATGGAGCTACCCTATTGCTCAATCCTTATGTGGAACAGGATTTTCTCAGCGGGTACGGTCAGGCTTATGGTCTGGAAATGAAAGTCGGAAAACGAGTAGGCAAGACGACCGGTTGGGTAAGTTATACACTGTCAAGAACAGAGCGCACTGTTGCCGGTATCAACGGAGACAAAGCATTTCCTTCGAATTACGACAAGCCGCATGATGTCTCGTTAATCGTATACCACAACTTTACGGATAAATGGGAAGTATCGGGTGTTTTTAACTATGCCACAGGCAAACCCATAACCTATCCCGATGGCAGGTTCGAATTTGACGGATATGTCCTTTCAAATTACAGCAATAGAAATGGGGCGAGAATGCCGGATTTTCACAGACTGGATCTGGCTGTTAACTTTTGGCCAAAAAGGAATCCGGAAGCCAAATTAAAAGGCAAATGGAACCTGAGTATTTTCAACGTATATGGCAGAAGAAATGCATTCAGTATTTCATTCAGACAAAACACGGATTATCCGCAGTATACCGAAGCTTATCGAATTTCCATTCTCGGAAGCCCGGTTCCTGCGATTGGTTATAGCATTACCTTCTAATATGAGAGCGAACATTCATATCTTGATTTTAGTGATTGGCAGCATCTTTTTTGCTTCGTGTGAAGATTTAATTGAAGTAGACGTTCCCAATGGTGAAACCAAACTTGTGGTTGAGGCACTTTTGTATGACACGGACAGCAGTCATCTTATCAAACTATCGACTACCGCCCCCTACTTTGACATCAATCCGACTCCACGAGTTACCGGAGCCGTAGTGTACCTTTTGGCCGATAACGGCGACAGTATATCATTTGCCGAGAAAACATTCGGAACCGGAAACTACTGGGCGGATTTTAAAATTAAGGATAGCACCAAGTATTATTTGAACATCGTCACACCCGGTGGCAAAAAGTATCGTTCATTTTTCGAGCAATTGTTCAGAGTTCCGCCACTGGAGCTTTACCAAAACGATGAATTTCTGGATTCAATCGGAGATTTTAGAAAACAGGGATATTACGTAAGCCTAAGAACACAGGAACCCGAAGGTGTGGGAGATTACTATCGTTGGATCGTCTTTGTCAACGGAGAAAAACTGATTGATCCGCAATTTTTTTGGGTTGCAGACGATTTGCTGGTTGATGGCAATGTCATCGATGAATTTCCTCAATTTTTCATTTACGGCATGCTGCCCGGAGACAGTGTCGAAATTCACCAGACGTCCATATCGGCGAGATCCTATCATTACTGGGTTTTGCTTCAGGAGCAGGTATTTAATCAAGGTTCGCCATTCGACACCCCTCCCGCATCCATCGAAGGAAATATCACCAATTTGACCGATCCGAATGAAGTGGTTCTGGGATTGTTCAGTTTGAGCCGGCTGGAAAAAGATCAGATCACTGTAAAGGCAAAATAATTCACAAGTCGTACTTCCTTCTTATCTGTTACTTTTGATCTGCCGTGATTCAACTACTTTTAAAGGTCTGCCGATTTATAAAATTTTACTTCAGAGCAACTTCTGTTCGAAAGGTTCATTCACCATTTGTCTATGAGTTTCTTGAAAACATTGTGTTGAACAAGACTCCGTATTACATTTTTAAACCCCTCGATTCGTACAGAAAATTGCTTTCATTGAACAATACCGTGCTCAACGTGGAGGATTACGGGGCAGGTTCAACTTATTCAAAAAACACCAATCGAAAAGTCGCTTCCATTTTGCGCCATTCGGTTAAACCAAGAAAATATGCGGAGTTATTGTTTCGGATGGTACAGGAATGGAAACCAACAACCATGTTGGAATTGGGAACCAGCCTGGGGCTGACAAGCATGTATATCGCCAAGGCGAATAAAGAGGGAAAATTAATAAGTGTTGAGGGTTCCCACGAAATTGCAACCTTTGCTCGCAAGGGATTCGAGAAATTTGATTGCAGTAATATCGTACAGATCGTCGGTCAATTTGACGAGGTCTTACCGGACATTTTAACGGAAAACAAACGCATTGACTTTGCTTTTGTCGACGGCAACCATCAGGAATCTGCTACGATAAGATATTTTGATCGATTGGTGAAACACGTGAATCAAGACACGGTACTGGTATTTGATGACATTCACTGGTCAGCGGGAATGGAGAACGCATGGGAACACATAAAGAACCACGATAGCGTGACCTTGAGCATCGATCTGTTTGAAATGGGCATTGTATTCTTTTTTAAACGCAATCAAAAAGAGCACCATTTAATTCGTTTTTAATAATTTAACCGAAAGGGAAAAAATGAAGATATACACAAAAAAAGGGGACAACGGTGAAACATCAACCCTTGGAGGAAGTAGACTGGTCAAGCATCATATTAAGATCGAAGCTTACGGAACGGTTGATGAATTAAACGCTTACCTCGGTATGTTGCGAGACCAGGAAATTTCACAAGCCATAAAAAATGAGGTGATCCTGATTCAGGATCGTTTGTTCAGCATCGGGTCATACCTGGCTTCGGATCAGGATAAAAAAGATCAGCGCCTTCCGGATTTAAAAAGTGAATTTATCGAAGATCTTGAAAGACAAATTGACAAGATGGACGAACTGCTCCCTGTGATGAAAAACTTCATTCTTCCCGGCGGTCATCCTGCTGTTTCCGTATGTCATATTTCCCGCTGTGTGTGCCGCAGAGCCGAACGGCGCGTAAGCGAACTTGGGGAAATAGAAAGGATAAATCCTGTCATTCTTCCATTTTTAAACAGATTATCCGACTATCTCTTCATGTTGGGGCGAAAAATAAGCCTGGATTTGCACGCAAAAGAGATACCCTGGATTCCAAATAAATAGAATAATCTCATATATTACTGATTTACTGATACTTAAGTTATTTAATTGATTCCTGTTTTTTCCGTGGATTGTAAGCACAAAAAAATTACATTTGCGAAAATTGAATAACAGTTATGTATTGGACGTTGGAATTAGCCTCTTACATGGAAGATGCACCATGGCCTGCCACCAAGGATGAATTAATTGATTTTGCAATCAGAACGGGTGCACCTCTTGAAGTCGTAGAAAACCTTCAGGAAATTGAAGATGAAGGGGAATCATACGAAACCATTGAGGACATATGGCCAGACTATCCAACCAAGGAAGATTTTTTCTTTAATGAAGACGAGTATTAGTCCCTTAAGTAAATATTGAAAGCCTCGTTCACGCGAGGTTTTTTTTTGTCTATCCCTCAGCATTAAATCCTTACCTTTGCACACTTTTAAAACACACACTGCTTATGCTTGGTTTTGTATCTAAAGCCATTAAGAAAGTCGTCGGAAACAAGTCTGATCGAGACATAAAGGAAGTCAACCCGCTGGTTGAAAAAACACTGGCGGTTTATGGTACGCTTCAAAGCCTGAGTCACGACGAGTTACGCGGCAAGACCGTTGAATTTAAAGAACGAATTAATAAAGGTCTGGCGGCAGATCAGGAAAAAATAGCACAGCTGCAGGAAAAAGCCGAATCATCCGATCAGCTTAACCTTCACGAAAAGGAAACCCTTTACAAAGAAATTGACCAGCTTGAAACAGATATACTAAACAAGCTTGAAGACATTTTACTTGAAATACTTCCGGAAGCCTTTGCTGTTGTTAAAGAAACCGCCAGAAGGTTTATGGAGAATGAACAATTGACGGTAACGGCCACAGATCTTGACCGCACCATTGCCACCCAGAGAAGCGGAGTTGTCATTGAGGGGGATAAAGCGGTTTACGCGAACAGGTGGATGGCTGCCGGAAATGAGATTACCTGGGACATGCTTCATTACGACGTCCAGTTGATAGGTGGAATCGTCCTTCATCAGGGTAAAATTGCCGAGATGGCGACGGGTGAAGGTAAAACCCTGGTTGCAACCCTACCGGTTTATTTGAATGCCCTGGCTGGTCGTGGAGTCCATTTGGTAACGGTAAACAATTACCTGGCCAAACGAGATAGTGAATGGATGGGACCCCTGTTTGAATTTCATGGTCTGACCGTTGATTGCATTGACAATCATCAACCAAACTCGGCAGAACGGAAGAAAGCATACGAAGCGGACATCACCTACGGAACGAACAATGAATTTGGCTTCGATTATCTGCGCGATAACATGGCCTTCAGCACCGATGAAAAGGTGCAGCGAGAGCTGCATTACGCCATCGTGGATGAGGTGGACTCCATCCTCATCGATGAGGCCCGGACCCCGCTCATCATCTCCGG
>DNDT01000205.1 GCA_003487525.1 Flavobacteriales bacterium | reverse complement strand
AGACTCAGGCTTTCCCCATAACGAGGCATCAAATTGATATCGTTCGCCAATACAAATATTATTGGTTTTTAACCATCTGCCAGCGACAATTTCCATAGTTCCATGTTCAAGAATTTCAATTGATGCGCTGTCAAAAGGTACTAGTTTGGTTACAGAATCCAAAATTATTTCATATAGTGTCTCAAGCTCCAACGTTGTAGTTAAGGCAGATGTTGCTTCCCGTAGTGTTTCCGCTTTTTTGCGACCTTGTTGTTCGGCTTCGAACAAGCGTGCGTTCTCAATGGCAACTGCCGCAGAGTTGGCAAAGGTTTGCGCCAGAATACCATCCTGTTCTGTGAAAGCGTTAGGTGTAAGGCTATCGAGGTTGATAAATCCTATAAGTTTCTCATGAACTACCATTGGAACGCCCATCCAGCCTCGAATATATTCAGATCCATCCCATTGTTCAAATTTGGATTCAAATTGTACGTCAGATACGATAAACGCCTTTCGCATTGCATCAATTAGAAGCCACTTTTCAGAATATCCGAGTTGTTTTCCAATTACATCATATCCCGGCGGGAAACCTCTTCCTGCAACAATGACCAGTTTTTCATCCTGCTTCATAGCAATTGACGCGCTATTGTAAGTGACGATCTTTGACAAGATTTCAAGGATTGAATCAAATAGCGTTTCCAGTTTTAAAGAAGTAGTTAGAGTGGTGGTTGCTTCAAGCAACACTTCGGCTTTCTCACGCCGTTTTTTTTCTTCTTCAAGCAAGCGCAATTTTTCTGTTGATGTGGCTAGAGTACTGGCAATCGTGGTAAGTAGTTGCTCGTCATCTTGAGAAAATGCATTGATTTTGACACTTTCTGCATTGATCACGCCTAATGTACGTTCCGCAAGATTAATGGGAACGCACAATTCTGAACGTACCTGTGACGTGACCTCGATATATTTTTTAAAGGTTCTAACATTCGCGATTCGGATGGGTTTCCCGCTCTGGGCAACCTGTCCACTGATGCCCTGGTCTAGAGACAGGCTTTTAGGAAATTTTCCCTTTGAGATACCCCGGTAAGACGGATGTGGTATGAGGTTAGTGCCATTATCATTTAATAGGAGCACGCCAAAATTGTCTGGGTAGAGAGATTCGCCAATGATTTGAGTAATGATTTCTATTAGATTATCTAGATCCTCTGCGCGGGTACTTGCCAGGGATACGGCGTTTAGAATGGTCAATTCTTTCAGGCGACGTTGGGATGTTTCGAAAAGGCGCAACTGTTCAATCGCTGTGGCTAGTGTCCCTGCAACTGTGTTGAGAAGGCGTTCATCGGATTCTGTGTAAGCATTTTCCTGTTTGGATTCGATATTAAGTGCGCCGATTACACGGTCCTGGATTTTAATAGGGACACATAGCTCCGATTGCACACCTTGTGTTGCTTCAACGTAAGCTGGTTCTTGCGTTACATCTCCTAGCCGGATTGGTTTCCCTGACGTAATAACCTTTCCGATTACCCCTATTGATAGCGATAATGGTTTCCTGATTTCTTCTTTTGACGCTCCTCGGTAGGATGAGTGTGCCTGGTAGTTTTCTCCATTCTCGGTAACCAGTTCCACCCCACAATTATCAGGATGAAGAGTATCTCCAACGGTGTCTGTGGTTCGTTGGAGTAATTCATCCTCGCTTTTTGATGAAGATACAGCTACAGCAATGTTGTGTAGGATGCTCAGTTCCTTCAATTGCTTTTGGAGCGTAGCCTCGGCTTTCTTTATAGTCTCGATTTCTCTGGTAACAGCAATAATATTGAGTGTGTTATTAAGCGTTATGATTCTTGCGGACATCAATCCCGTGATAATGCGTCCGTCTTTCATGCGAAACAAGGCTTCTAAATTGTTAACGTATCCATTTTCTATTAACTCATTTACCAGCTTGTCGCGATCCTTTTGATTTCCCCAGATATTTACTTCTAGGGATGTTTTTCCGATAATTTCTTCTCGGGAATAGCCAGTGATATTTGAAAAACCTTCATTGATGTCTACATACAAGCCATCCTTTAAACGGTTGATACTTATCGAATCTGGACTGGTATGGAAAGCAAGGCGAAACCGCTCCTCGCTGGTTATCAAGGCTTCTTCAGCCTTTTTTCTGTCAGTGATGTCGCGAATAGATGCAATGTGAACAGGGCGTCCACGCCATTCGAAAAACCTGCCTGAAATTTCAACAGGGAATATAGTTCCATCCTTTTTTTTATGGAATCGAAGCGGGATGGAAATGACTCGCTCTTTGTCTAAGGGGGAATTGATGGTTACCTGACTGTTTTTTCAGGTTCTGCAGATAATTCTGAGTTTTTTTTACGAAGTAGTTCTTCCTTAGTGTACCCATATAATGTTGTTGCAGTCTCATTGGCTTCTAGAATATTTCCACCCTCATTATCGATCAAGAAAACCGCATATGATTCTGCTTCAAACAATTGCCGGTATTTTTCTTCGCTTTCTTGCAGCGTTTGCTGCGTTTTGACTTGCTCAGAAATATCATGGAACATTACCATTAAGCATTCCTGCCCATCAAAACTGACTAAATCAAAGAACTCAAGAGTGTGGCA
>DNDT01000333.1 GCA_003487525.1 Flavobacteriales bacterium | reverse complement strand
CACTTTTTATACATCGCAATCCCCCCCCTTTTATTTTACAGGCCCACAACGGAGCGGAAACAACGCCAACTTTTGGTGAGCGAATCACCGGATTGGCCCTGTTACCAGTTCAGCGGCAGATCATCTTAGAATTCATCCCTTTTCAATTCGCCGTTTTCGATTGTTACATCGAATCGGATTTGGCAGCTTCCTGGTGGTTGACCTTTGGGTTCAATGCAAAGGATTGTTTTCCACTTGCCATTATCGAACACGTCGCCTTGCTTGACGTAGTAGTGCGCATCTTCAGGGTGTCCGCCAAGCTTGTTATTGACAAGATTGTTCACCTCCCGGCAGTAAAAATTGAACAATTCCGCTTGTTTTGCGGCCGGCGCCCTCGTCTTGACAGCATTCCCAAGGCTGGATGACAATTGCGAAAACAGCATGTCCGGGTTGTTTTGCTCGCATGCGGCCTGCATTCTCTCAAAAAGATCCGTTGGCCGGGCATAATCAAGGTCATCGGTGGTGATTGCGATTGCCGATGAGGAAATAAGCAATGTGCTGAAAAGAAACATCATTTTCAAACAAGATTTCATAATCCACCCTCCGGTTTCCATCACACTGCTTGCCCCTTGGCATCGCCCCCTAGCAAACGTTGATACAGCATCCCGCCGACGTAGAAAGTCGCCCCCAGCACGACCAGGCTGACAATTCGCGCTATCGGCGGAGCGCCATTCAGGTCGAAAATCATCACCTTGGCTGCCGTGGCGCCGAATACAAAAAGCGAAGACTGCCCAAGAATCCGGTCGTGTCGTGACAACGATACTCCGAGGCAACCCAGTGCAAGCATCCCCCAAGCAATTGATGCCGCAAACGAGCTTGGGAAAATATGATATGCCACTGCCATAGCGCAGATATGCCCGGCATAAAGCAACAGCACGTCGATATCGTTCAACGCTTGCCGGCCACGTGTGAAGTAATAGCCAAGGTAAAGCAATGACGCGTACCCAACAGAGAGCAACGGCACCCCCGGAACGTCATGCAGGTCTGTATGGAAAATAATGCGAAGGTAATTGACCAGAAACATTATGCCGACCGCTATCCACAACGGCCAACTGGAACCCGGTGCAGCAATGCGCCTCAGGCTGATGACAGCGGCGACAGGCACTAACAGAAACGCTACCCATGGCGCCCAATGCTTGGGGACGGTCTCCAAATACCCAGCGTGAAAAAGAACCAGGGAGAGGTAGCTCCACAACAACAATTCACCGCCGGGCAACGGCTCAGCCAGAGTCAAACGAACCCCGGCATAAAGGCCCGCCACGACGACCAAACTGCCAAACGCGACCCAAGGCGCCAATGTCGGCAAATGCTGACCCAACAACGCATATTGCAGAAAATAAAAGAGCAGCAATGGCGGCAGGTGAGCAAGCGCAGCGTTCGAATCCAATGACTCACTATGGAAAATCGAAAACATGGCCGTCGCAATGCCGAAAATTATGAATTGCGCGGTCTGGAACAAAAATGCCGCGATCCAGTCGCCCCCCGACACATTACCGCGCCAAATGATGTCGAATCCAATTAAAGCAAGATAAAGCGCCACCAAATAAATCAGTCGGCGCTCCTGCCAAATGGCGTAGATACTGAAAACGATGCTCCACGCTGAAAAGTAAATCACCACATCCGTAATATTGCCCCGCAGCCCGGATAACAAGAAAGGCGCCGAATAAGAACCCACAACTGCGAACAACGCATACAGGTCACTCTCAAACGCCCGGCACAACCAAAGAGACACCGCACATACGACAATCACTGCCGTCGCGGCAGCCTTCATTTCAATAATTCCGTAATACAGATGCCCGCCGTAAATCGAAAGAAAGAGGATGACGATGCCGACCGCCGGCAAAAGCCCTGCATATTGGCGAGCAAGATTGCGCAACGTAAAGCCGGTACCGATCAGCAACAGTCCGAAAATTGCCGCAATGGTNNACGCCCCTCCCCAGCCCAATATGTTGGTAACCTGTGATGAACCGTTTTCCTGCTTTGGCTTCGCTACCGGTGGCCGGACTTCCGTCTTCTTTGCTGCCGGAGGCGATACCCGTGCTGCCCCCTGAACTGCCGCCGCCGCTTGTGGTTGGCGAGTAGCGCCCCCAAGCCGCGACTCAATCCCCGCAAGGCGTTTCTCAATGCTGGCAAATCGCTTTTCCATATCCGATGGAGTCATATCATTTCCCCTCTGACCACTCGAAATTTTTTACCCATCAACCACATTAAAATGCCAGAAGACAAGCATCCAACAAGCGCATAACATGCGATAATATAACAATTAATCCACTAACAAGAACGAATCCCAACTACCATAACAAAGCATTTCTGCCCTGACAACAGTTAGTATCTCGCCTGAAATTTTGCAGAAAATTATTTTTGATTAAAAAAGTGAGGGGGGAGAAGTTGACTTATGGGTATGTAATTTCAGATGCTATTCCCCGAAGTCCGGGGACACCATACTTACTTCTGCGGTTGTATGCCTTTACAAGACCTGACCGCATAAACACATTCGGATTTTCTTCAGGTTTTGGCAAGGTTTGGTTAATCAGAATCCTTGGATCTTATTCGTTCAAACTCTTGCTTATTGATCAGACCAGGATCACCCCAATTGCATTTGCTATCATTTGAGTTTGTACCAAAGGCTGAGATCAGTTTATCAAGATTGCATGATTTGCATTTAGGACAGTAAATTTTTTCTTGCGCCTTTGTTAATATTTCAAATTTATTACTGCAATCTCTACACTCAAATTCAAAAATCGGCATGGACTATTCCTTTTAGTATTATCCCAGCGGATTGTTTTTTTACCTTGGGGTTATCCCACCGCCGAACGGCAGAACTCAACTACAATTCACCCTTGCATGAGAAGATAGAGAATAAACTGTCAAGGATAAAGATCTGACCCCTTCTCGATGAATTTTTGATTTGATATTTCACTTTCAATAAATGAATCAGCTGCGGAAAATAGATATTCTGGAACTTTAGGATCTAAAGCATATTGTTGCCACTTAACTAGTGATGCCGTGACAAATTCTACTAACCACGTAGATGATTCTTTAGTAAATTCTTTTTGTCCATTTGATTCAAAATGTGGGTTGCCACCCAGCATTATAGTGACAAATGGTGTAGCGTCTTTATATCTTTTGTAATCACTAAGGTTTATTCCTGATGCTAATAGTGCTGCAAAGTGTTCGCTTTCGTCTATTCTCTTGAACGTGTCATTAAATGCTTTTTTAAGGACATCAAAATCTAGTTCTGACCTCCATAAAGCACTGCTGACAAAAAAAGACGCACTCGAATCAGGTATAAAGCTCGATATTGAGATGGAAGCGTATTCAAACGCGGCGGCGGCTAAGCACGACGCTGAGTCATATTTGTTTTTATTGATATATTCTATTGCTGTATTTAGGTATTTACGCAAACAACTATCTGACACGAATGAAATACGATTTATTTTTTCAAAATCTATATCAAAGTACTCTTTGAGAGTTTGAGTGATAAATCTACTAGAGAACAGCCTCCAATCATCCATAGAACTTTGATCAGGTTCCATTACGTGATGTTGCACTAAGTTCCTGACCTGATTAAGATTTCTTATTTCTTGTCTGTACGGTAAACGAAGTTTTTTGTCTTTAAATTCTTGGTGGCTGTCAACTGCATTAAGCATTGATTCAAAATCAATATTTAATGTTTTTTCATTTCTAATTTCGAATTTTAGCAAAATAGATTTTACGATTATTTCTATGCCAATGTGAAAATTATGGACAGCCATCATTTTGCTCAATGGGTCGCATTTTCTGGCAAGCTCAATACCGTTAAGGTGAAACTCTTTAGCTAAAAGTACTCTTTTCTTAACTACATCTTCCATACGTGATCTTGGTTGATTTCCTTTTTTTCGACTAATGTTTGCATAACCGGCGTGGCTGGAGCGCAACGGAAGCCACGTCCGTGTTCATGCAATTGTTGGGAGCCTATTGCATCTTCCTACTAAAATAGTTCACTTGATTCAGGGTTAATCCCCATTGAACGAAGATGATTCTTTTGCTTCTCTGACAATCCTTTATTTACTGATTCAAGCCATTTATGAAACTTATCATTACTTTTCTCTTCCAACGCATAATGTAACGCTAATCCTGCCAATTCAAGCATCTTGTATTCTTCAGAGTCAGGTTGATATTTCTCGGAAATTAATTTTAAAATTGAGCTAGCCTTCTCAATATCTATTTTTTGTTCAAACATATGAAGGTTCCGTTTTTGTAAATTTAGTACGAGCAACGTCTAACGTTAAGCTAACCTGACCGCGCCACCTGAATTTGCCGCGTCAGCGCCGCTTGCGTTAACGCGGTCAGGCCAAGCGCCCTGCTAGAGATATTTTCTTTATTTTCAATTAGTTATCGGCTTTCCATTTCTTGCTAAACATACTTGCAAGCGCACCAATAATAGTACCGAAAAAACTGATACCAACTAGCCACATACCTATGTATGGATTTCTAAAAATACGAATACCGACAGTGACACTTATGCCGTCCTTGAAACAGGCATAAAGATAGGCGAGAAGGAACGATAAAACGAACCCGATTAATGCACCGATGAGAATACGACGAATTGCATAAGTCGAAGTTTGTTCAATTATGTCGTTTTCGGTTTTCATACTCTCATTATTGTCCATTACAATGATCGGAACTACTTCTATCTATTTTGGATCTCTAACGCAAAGCTAAGACGCGCGCCTAGCCGAGGTTAAAGTAAGTTCGAGTTGTATTGAGATGGCCGAAGCCGTTTAGGCAAAGCGCAAGTTTGCGCGTCGTGCTTGAGCGTATTGTTGGGCCTTTTTTCCTTTTTTATTCTGTTTTGTTTTTTGCCTCAGGTACAACTACAACACACAGACGATCCAGCCGACGAAAAGAAGTAGTGGCGGCAGCCAGATGTGATTAGTTGTCGGCTGCCATGGATTTTCAGTATTTGTTTTAGTGCGTAATTTATGGCGTACAATAAGCAATATTACTATGGAAATAATCCATGTAAGGATGAAAATGTAAAATAATATCCCTGCAATATTATTCCAGAATGTGAATCTTTCCGGATCGCCAATTCCACTTTTATCTAGAGCACGATCCGATAGCCAACATGATACAAAGAACGAAAGGGCAAACAGTAATTCGATAGCTGTTAAGTATCTGAATGTGATCCTTTGCATTTTATTGTGGCCCAACGTCTGCGGTGAGACGCGGCAAAACCGCAGGTTTTGACCGTCGAACTCAACTGCATGGTTAAACTTCTTTTATATTTTTATTGAAACGTGATTTAAGCCCTAAAACTGTCGATATTATAAAAAAAACTAAAGCAAAATTACCGATAATTAAAAAAATAAAATCTATAAATGGCATACCTATCCAACTGACACTTACAAAAATAAGCGCGAGGAAATTTAATGACATAGCAAAATGCAAACGAGATGACTTGGTACCCATAAAAGCTTTGTGCCAAAGAAAGAATGAGAATAGCAGCAAAACAATACTGATGGGTGCAGGCCAAAGGCGAGCAGGACCACTATTTGTCCATAATGCTATGAACGGAGTAGTCGCGATTAAAAGAGTTAAAAAAATGCTACCCAAAGCTGTGTAAGAAATAACTTTATTCATTTTTGAAGTATAACTATATTATTATCGCGCGCTGCTTTTTCGTAAGCCTCGCTTTCAAATTCGGAATTTCGCGCTCAAATAACTCCGTTTTCTTATTCTTATGCGGCAAGGGCGCTGCATAATGTATGCCTATTTATTATTATGCAGCGCTGCATAATAATGCGATTCAGTTATCCAATTGCAAACCATTCCCAACACGCTAGCAGAAAACAAAACTCCTGCCAATGTAACATACGGGGTCACCCATTAAAAGGCC
>DNDT01000522.1 GCA_003487525.1 Flavobacteriales bacterium | reverse complement strand
AAACTCACCTTCACCCGGGAGCCTCTCTTTACCTTAACCGCTTGCTTCAGAATTTTCATATTTACTGATTGAGTTGTGGAAATATAGAATCCAAGATAAGAATTTAGTCTAAGCTATAAAAATTTGATGTTAAAGATCGATCGGAATAATGCTACCGGATCCTGTTGCAACCAAATTATTTTCATCGTCATAAATCTCACCCTGAACAAAAATTATTCGTTTACCTTTTTTAATAACCTTACCCAAACCGCGAATTTTCATTTCACGTAAAATGGGCTTCAGATAGTTTATTTTGAATTCAACCGTTGCCACTCTCTGATTTTGTGCAGCTACACTTGTAAATGCCGCAACACTGAGTATGGCATCCATAAATCCCGCCAAAGCACCGCCGTGCACCAGATTGGGAGTGGCAAAATGCTTTTTTTCAAGGAGCATGGAATATTCTATTTCACCTTCATTCAGAACCGTGAGTTCCAAGTTATTGTGAATACCGAAATAATTGTTCCGGTTATAGTGCTCAATGAGATCCATAAACAGGTTTAAAATCTAAACGATCTGTTAACCTGCAGGTGTACCTTCCGTTGGTATTACATTTGCGTATACCTTCAAAACAGTTGTTTCAGGATCTGTATTGGCTGTGATGGTAATTGATTTTTCCTGCTTGAACTGCTGATTGCCCGGGCTGTAAACAACCTTTATGTCACCGGTTTTACCAGGGGCAATTGGTTCTTTCGGATACTCGGGAACAGTGCAGCCACATGAGCCTTTGGCATTGGTGATGATCAACGGCTCCTTGCCTGTATTCTTGAATTTAAAAATTTTTTCGTTGGTTGAGTTTTGAGCAACATCGCCGAAATTATAATCGTATTCGTCAAACACAACCAGAGTTTTTGGGACGTCAGCTGCGATTGGTGCATTCGGCTGAACATTGACGTTCGCCGATGGAGTGGCCACAACAGCAGACGATACCGGTTTGCTTGCATTTTGTTCATCGGAACCTGTTGTTCCTTCACCTTTCATGAAGGTGTTGATGATTAATGTTACTGCGATTAGTCCTAACAGTGCCAGTTTAATGTTCTCTTTCATTTTTTTGGTTTAGTTAAATTCTGCGGCAAATATAAGGATGAATTTAGTTTCATTTGTCGGATAGTTCATCCCAATTGAATTCTTTGTTGTTAATCACTTGAAGCGCTTTGTTTATGATGGCTTGATTGCTGTTAATTGCCCTGTGATACTGGCTGTCATCCCAAAGATTGCGGGAAACAAAAGCCAATAGTTGCCGACTGATGTATGGATAGGTTATCTCATCCAGTGGTGCTTTTATGATCTCCTTGTCCATCAGGTGTTGCTCAAATCCTTGAACAATTGTTTTCCCCAATACTGAATCCCGGATTAATGAATTGACATCCTTGTAGGCGCTTAACGCAACTCTGTTCTTCTCTGTAAAATCCATGCTGTAGTCGATAAATGCGCCCGATTTGAATATCTCCTGAAAGATGTCGCTTGACAAAATGGTGTCCGCCGGAACGAAGATATCGGGGATAATACCACCTCCTCCGTAAACTGTTCTGCCTGCGGCTGTTTTGTAAATCAAATCCCTTGATATTTCGATGGAGTCTTCCGAAAAAAGTTCTCCGTGTACAGATCGCTCGAAAATCTCATTGTCGTAAGTGTCTTTCGAAGCGCCGTATTCTTTCTGGATACATCTGCCGGATGGCGTGTAATACTTTGAAGTAGTAAGGCGCATCATTGATCCATCCGAAAAAGTATAAGGCTTCATAACCAGTCCCTTGCCAAAAGATCTTCTGCCCATAATTATGCCACGGTCCCAATCCTGAATGGCTCCTGCGAAAATCTCGCTTGCGGATGCCGTTCCCTCGTTAATTAAAACGACAAGTCGTCCTTCCTGAAAAATTCCACCGGGATCTGATCTGTACACTTGCTGTGACTGCCTAAGACCTTTTGTGGTCACAATTTCCTTGCGACCCACCAGGAATTCATCGGCGAGGTTTACGGCCGATACAAGATAGCCCCCTCCGTTGTCACGCAGGTCCAAAACCAGATTTACAACGTTCTGGTCTTTCAATTCTTTGATTGCTGCCTTAAATTCCGTAAACGTATTTCTCGAGAATCGATTTATCTTGATATACCCCGTTTCTTTATCGAGCATGTAACTTGCATCAACACTGGATATGGGAATTTTTCCGCGCTTTATTTCCAGATGAACAGGGGAACCGGTATTCCTTCTTTTTATTTCGAGTTTGACAACAGAACCGCTTTCACCGCGCAGTCTGGAAATGATTTCCGAGTCACTTAGACCCTGGCCGGAAACGGCCTCACCGTCGGCTTTAATAATTTTATCTCCCGAAATCATTCCGGCGACATACGAAGGCCCGTCGTGAACCACCGAGACCACCAACACCGTGTCCTTATACATGTCAAACTGGACACCAATGCCCTCGTATTCGCCCTGAAGGGATTCATTCATTTCCTGAACCTTATCCGCAGGAATGTATAGTGAATGTGGATCCAGTTCGGCAAGCATCGAAATAATGGCCTTTTCCGATAGTTTGTTGAAATTGAACGTATCGACGTACGAGAAATTGAGGATGTTAAAAAACTCCAGCAGTTTATCGGTTGGATTTTGAGCACGGGCAAATCCAAGAAGCGAAATGCAAACCAGAAACAGGAATATTTTTTTCATCACAAGTCACCAAATTAATCAATGGCTGTAGATAATGATGATTTTTTGTCATGATGACTACTTTTCAAGAGACCAAATCACATGAAAAAGCCTAAGTTAAAAGGGGAATTGGGGAATTTTGACTCACAAAAAACCAATAACCATTAGATTACTCCTCACCCAGCAATCTCTTCGCCTCGTCAATGGAGATAAGTTCTCCATCCTTCATTGCGATGATGAACGCAGTTTCAAATCCCTTTTGGATCAGTCTGTTTCGGTATTCAACCGCGGCCTGATAGGACGAGAATTCACCAGAAGTATACCGTTTGGCGGCACTGCTGTTATCCACTTCAATTTCAGCCAGGTTATTCAGCTTCATATATTCGGACAGGACATCGGGTGGAACCTGATTCTTGTAGATACCGATCTGAATCTTGTACTTGACCCTCGACTTGTCAAATTCAGGTTCGGCCGGTTTGACCTCAACATCCGCTTGCATTTTAACTTCTTCGAGACTCTTTTCACCGGCAATAACAGCCTTTGCTTCTTTTACGACTTCTTCGGTAACTCCGGCTTCATCCATGCTCAGTCTTGAGCCTTGTCCGCGTTTGTAGGCGACAACGAATGCACCATTCCAACCTTCACCCAGCATGTCAATTCTGTGTTTCGCCGCTTCGACATAAGTGTCAAATGCACCGGACATATATTTGGTATACCCCTCTTCGTTTTCAACAACGACCAGATTTTGAACATTGGTGAATGCTTCATCCGGTTTTTTCTTTTTAAATGCACCAAGCTGGACCCTGAAGATAAAAGGAGTCAGGTAATTTGGTTCGTAATCGGCACCTGTAACGTCGATGTTTCCGGATTCATCCCCGAGCGCGACGATTCTTCCTCGTTCGTCCTGCATCACAATTTCTGCATCTTCGAATCCTTCAATGGCAACTTTAATTTTTCGCTGGATTGCTTCCGGCAGATTGTCGTAACCACCAACGGTGAATATGGTGGTATCGCCTGAAATATGCGTTTCCACATCGGGTAGTCCCAGCAAGGCATTGGAAACCTCCTGAGGCACACCTCCGACGAATTCGCCCAGTTTGATTTTGAAACTTCGCTGTCGTTTTTTGAATTTCGCTCGTTTTTTATCGGTCGATGAAAAAGCGCGCTGCTCAATCTTGGTGTATAATCCGGTAGAATCAATGTAGGCCAGGTAACGGACATAAATCTGTGAATCCGTCAATACCGGCGGACGTTCAGGGTTTAGTGGGCAACCTCTTTCATCCACTTCGGTTCCAAATGGAGTTTGTGGACATTCATCCATAAAATCATAGATGCCATCGCCATCGTAATCATCTGTGCCAAAGGCCATTATATCATCTGCGCTCCACTCATCTTTGATTTCCCTTCTTCCGGTAGCGCTTCTGGTAAAATTATATTTCAGTCCGGCAGAAAGAAACCAAAAGTGATCGTTTTTTGAGTCAGGCGGACGAGAGCCCAGTCGATCTCCAACACTGTTTTCGTTTACTCCATCGATATCATCCGTCATGGCAAAATGATACACATAACTGAATCCAAAATCGATTTTACTGGTAAGACTCAAATCTGCGCCGATTCCAACGGGAATACCCCATGAACGCTGACTGTAATTGCCCGCACCGTCGTAATTCTGGTTCCTGATATCCGTTTCAAAAACATAGTCTCGTTGCAACAACACCGATTGATCTGCATTTGGCGAGTTTTCGGCAATGTTCCGGATCGTACCGTCCGACCAGTAATTATAGGTGTTGCCATATTTGTCGATCAAATCCGTCTTCGAATTGAATTCGATGTTCTCCACCCCAAGGGAAATATACGGGAAGAAAGTCCTGTGTTCCTTGAGAAAATGATTGAAATTGTATTTGAAACTGACGCCGGCTGTGAACAGCTGGCTTTGAAAATTTAAGTTTCGTTCCAACGAACGTTCATTGGCGCTGACACTTCCCATCAACAGGTCAAAACTAGTGGAAAATGAAGGACTCAGTTTCTGAGAAAGAGACAATCCGACTCCAAGGCCTCCACTAAAGGGGATATTGGTATTTTCATTTGATTTGATGTCACCATTGTAAGACAGAAGGCCCATGCTCACACCCAAGGTCGGTCTTGGTATAGTATCCGGAGGAATCGCTACCCTGGGCGCTTTGGGTTCTTTTACTTTTTCCTCTTTTACCTTCTTTTCTTTTTTTCTTTTTTTCGTTGCGAGAGAGTCCGGAATGGCCGGAATACTGTCAGCCGGATTGGTTAATGAAAGGCTATCCGGTGTATCGGAAATCACTTCCGGAGGCAGTTCAATGCCGGTGGTATCAACCTCCTGAGCCATCGCCAGGAACGGCAGAGACATCAACAACAAACACATCAAGAGGTTTTTCATGAAATGATAACGATTTGTCAGCAATAATGGTTGCGCTGACGACCTGAACAAATGTATTAAAAAGTCAGTTATACCATTTCTGATTACTGATCATTAGTGCTTCCTGAACAGTAATTCTTTTTCCGGCATTGTAGGCAGTTACAAAGGCATCCGAAATTTTATTTTTATCCCACACCACATTTCTTTTGTCACGACAGTCTTTGTACACCCCAAAATCTCCAAATGTGTACTTTATCCAGCCCTGGTGATTTTCGATGGAAATATCTTCCTGCAGATTGTATTTTTTGGCGAAATAGGTGTTGTCAACCGGTTTATGTCCTGCCGCGACCTGCACTTTATACGTGATATCGGTTTGAGGCTCTGGAATAACAGCAACTGTTTCAACTTCAACTTCAGGTTCAGGGGCTATTTCCGGCTCCGGTTCCGGTTCCGGAACGACTAGGGGAGCAGCTGCAACTTCTTTTTCTTTAAAATCACCTCCGTCATCGGCAATTATAATGGTGGGAACATCTTCCCCATTATCACGTTCTATAAATATGGTGGACGCAGCCACGAAGTACTTCACGGATTCATTTCCCATAAGATAAGAGAAGACACCTGAAATTTTTTGATTTCCATGGACGTCATTTTTGGCCGTTAGTTTATAAGAAACGATGAACTGTTTTTTATCGGGTAAAGCCATCCATAATATTTTAACCAGCTGATTCTCAAAACTGAAGATACCTTCGTCGCTATCCAGTTCCGAAGCGTAAAATCCGTCCGGTATGGATTCCTCCACTTTGGCAAATCCGTTTATCTCCGGTTTGTCTATTCTCAATTCAACTTTAAATGTATTCACAAGTCCGGGTATGACGGAGGTGGTGCGCTTGCACTTTATATCGAGTATCTCTTCTTCAATGTAACCCTTAATCGGCTCTTCAGTTTTGGCTACAGGAGCGTCAGTTCCTACCCGTAGCGTTTTTGTTTCCAACTCGGCCGTTTGCTTTTCATTGTCAAAAATATATGCAAAAACACCGCCTACCTTGAAATTACCGGCTACCCCAACATCGACCTTAACTTTATAGGAAAAAGAAAAATCCTGGTCCAGTGGTAACGCAACCCAGATAAACTTGACCTTGTTGTCCTTAAACGAAAACGTAGCATCCGAACCGTTTACGAGACTAGCGGTGAATGTCTTCGGCAAATCCTGAGTGAATTTTGCGAAACCCGAAAGATCACCTTTTTCGATTCTGACCGTGATAACAAATTCATCTCCTGCTTTAACGGTTTCAGGCATATCGCTTGTGACGCTAATTCCACCGGGAAAAAGCACCTTAATTCCAATTAAGCTAATGATATTTAAGAGGATGATTAGATACTTGATCATGGTACGTACTTTAATTTATCAAGCCCGCTTATCAACACCTGTTGATAAGTGATATGAACAAAACTATCTATAATAGGAGGGGTTCACAGGC
>DNDT01000337.1 GCA_003487525.1 Flavobacteriales bacterium | reverse complement strand
TTCCGGTAACTCTGAACCGAAATTACACCGATTACCTTTTCGGCACTTAGAAGGGGTACGTACATCAGGGATTGTTCTTCGTCCTCCGTCGGTTTCATAATGCCAATCTCCTTGTCTGACTTGTGCTTTTCGAGGTAGTTGTATTTTTCTTTTTCGATGTCATTCATGAAAACAGGCTTTTTGTTGTCAATGCACCAAACCGCAAACTGAGATTTATCCTTTGCATCTCTCGAATAAGGTTCGTACTTGGTTCCCCTGTCTATAGCCAGCCTGTACTCTATCGTTTCTTTTTCAGAATTCAATATTCCAATGCCAAATATGGTGGCATCCATCAATTTGTTGGTTTTTTCGTAAATGGTAAACAAGACCTTGTCCAGTTCCAGAGTTGAAATGATATCCATCCCGATTTCGCCCAGAACCTTGGTGCTTTTATAAGATTGTTCTATTTCGTGTGTTCGTTCTTTAACCTTTTCTTCCATGCTTTCATACAGCAATGCGTTCTCAAGCGCACTTGAGATATATACTGAAAGGGTTCTCAGGGTATCGACCTGATGCTTTGTGTAAGCGTTTTTCTTAAAGCTCTGAACACTTAACACACCAACGGCATTTCCTTTTGATATTAAGGGGATGTAAATAAGCGATTCCGGCAGCTCACCAGCCGCTGCAGGTAAATCTTTTTTAACGTATTTTTTAATGTCCTTTTTCCAGTCATTTATCAGTACTTCTTTCTTTTTGGTAAAACAATAACTGCCCGGCCTGTTTTCATCCTTCACAGAGTAGCTGAAATTGGGGAGTTCCTTTCCTTTTTCGATGGCCCCTTTAAACTCGATGGTTTTCTTTTCCTTATTGTAAATTCCAATGCTGAAGACCGTGGCATCCATCAGGTCATTAATGCTGTTATAGACTTTTTTAACAACTTCGTTTATGGTAATGGACATGGTAATTCGCTGCCCAATCTCATTCAGAACCCTGGTATTTTCATATGACTGTTCCAGCTCTTTATGCTGTTCGTCAAACTTTTCCGACAACTCAATCTTTTGTTCCAGAGCCTCGTACATTCTGGAGTTTATTACCCCAATGCTGGCATAAACGGCTATGTTTTTAAGAATATCCAAATGATCTTGTGAATAGGCATTCTTTTCAAAACTCTGTACGGTAATTACGCCGATAACATCTTCTCCATTCATTATTGGAATATAGATGTACGACTGTTCAACATTCGAAATCTTCGTCTGATGTTTCTTGTGCAGTTCTATTTCTTTTTCCGAAGAAAAGGCCTCACCGTATTTGGATTTGTCTTTCTCGACATCGTTGATAAATATGGTTCGCTTATTTTCAATTGTCCAGACAGCCAACTGACTTTTATCCTTCATGTCTCTTGTATAAGGCTCAAGTCTTTTGCCCCTGTCAATCACCAGTTTATATTCAATTAATTCCTCCTTTGGAATATACAGACCCAGACCGAACACACTTGCATCCATGAGCTTATTAACTTTCTGATAGACAGTAAAAAGCACCTTCTCCAATTCAAGGCTCGAAATAATTTCCTGTCCGATCTCGCTTAATACCTTTGTATTGAGATTTGCTTTTTCAAGATCAAAACTTTGCTGTTTCTCCTTTTCTTCACTGAACAGTACACTCTTTAGTTCATAGTAATTCTTTAGATGTTCGGCAAATTTTTTATACTCCTTTCTTTTCTCGTATAATTTGGCCAGTGACTCACTGGCAAGCATTTCTATGTTTTTTCCATTTATTTTATGTGCCAGTTCGAGCGCGTAAAAGAGGTGCTTTTCCGCATGATCGTATTCCTTAAGCTCAAAATATACACTTCCCAGTCTCTGCTCTGATTGAGCCTCGCCCACTTTAAAACCAAGTGATTTCCTAATGGCGATGCACTCTTCGAAATGAGATTTGGCTTTGTCGTATTGCTTCATGCGCATGTATGACTCGCCAATGCCATGAAGATTATATGACTCCTGATTCTGGTTGTTTAGGTTTTTATTCAGTTTCCTTGATTTCTTAAAAAAGAGAATGGCCTTTTCGTGATCTCCTTTTAAATTGCAAATGGTTGCAAGACCATCGAGAATTTTTGGTCGGATCAACGTCTCTTTTGTGCTTTCAGAAATTTTCAATCCCCGGTTCAGGTAATCCCAGGCGTCTTCATAGGCACCAATTTCGGTATAAACCGATCCGAGGCCATTGTATGCATTCGTTTCGCCTTCAAGATTCTCTGTTGAAAGATAGATATCCAGGCACTTGTGAAAATTTGTTTTTGCTTTTTTGAAATTACCTGTCAGATAATCAACAACACCGATAGAATAACTGGTATCCGCAACCCCATTCAATTCTTCAATATCGGTGAACAAACTCAGGGCCTGTCCAAGGTATTCGCTCGCCTTTTCAAAATCCGAAAGCCACCCATACGCTGCTCCAATTGTATGTATGGCAGCGGCTTTACCTTTTTGGTATTTGGTCTTTTTTGACTCAATCAGGACCTTTTTTGCCTTCGAAATTGCCAGTTCCGGATTCTTTCTGTTTTCGACCCAGGCTTCCTGATTTAACTTATCTAATGCGGAATTTCCAATCCTCATAAGCAATGAGTTTTTATGAACTCAATTCTTCTATTGATTTTTCGATTGACTGTATCAGTTCTCCGATTTTATCAGGAATGCTGTTCAGGTCTTTATTTTCCACCAAAACCTGCTCAATGTTCTCCGCCAATGTTCTTGTATCCCTCATTCCCATAAAATCAAAATGCGGTTTCATGGAATGCACCAGCACTTTTAACTCATCCCATTTCTCCGCTGACATATAATCCTGAAGACTGGGAATATTCTTCCTGGCAGAATCCAGATACATGCCTATATACTTGTTCATTCTGTCCTTGTCTCCTTCGGTAAAATCCTCGAGAAAGGCCATTGACGTTATATTTCCTTGTTCATTCATATTGTTTGGTTTAGGTTGTTTTAATTCAATTCCATTACTTTTCAATTTATAAGCCTTGTATATGGCCTCAATTAATTCGGACGTTTTAAAGGGTTTCGGTACAAATCCGTTCATGCCCGCGTCGTAACACATTTGTATGTCCTTCTTGATAACCGAAGCCGTAAGCGCTATGATGGGAATTTTGCCATACTCAGCATCTATTTTTCGAATATTACGTGTTGCGTCAAAACCATCCATAACAGGCATTTGCACATCCATCAGAATGACATCATACACCTGCCGTTCGATGGATTCTACTGCCTCAANNGGGTATTTTCAATTCAAGGGTTTCGGTTGCGACAATCTGATTGTATTCGTTGTCTTCGGCCAGTAATATGCTGATACCCTGTAGCTCATTGATAAAGTCCTCAGGAATTTCCGATTCCTTGTTTACCGCTTTTGTATTCTGACTTATGGGCAAATTGATAGTAAAGCTGAAAACACTGCCCATTCCCGGCTCACTTTCAAGTCTGATAACACTTCCAAACAATTCGATCAATTTACTGGAAATAGACAGCCCCAGACCGGTTCCACCGTACTTTCGGGTAGTGTCGGCAGAAGCCTGAGAGAAATTTTCAAATACTTTTAATTGCTGCTCACTGTCCATACCAATGCCTGTATCCCGAATTTCAAAACGCATTTTGCACTGATTATCTTCGACCATTCCTCCTTCCCGATCAACGCGTATTGTAACTCCTCCCTTTTCGGTAAATTTTACGGCATTTCCGGCTATGTTCATGAGAATCTGCTGCAATCGAACCGGATCCCCGATTAACACAGGCGGTATTTCCTCATCGCACTTTACGGATAAAATCAGTCCTTTTTCATCCGCTTTGTACGATAATGTCAACTCAACCAGGCGAAGTACTTCCTGCAAACTAAAATCTGTTTGCTCCAATACCATCTTACCAGCTTCAATTTTCGACAAATCCAGAATGTCGTT
>DNDT01000066.1 GCA_003487525.1 Flavobacteriales bacterium | reverse complement strand
CCTCTTTCCATTATCGCATTCAAGGAAAAAAGGCTTTACAACGACACCATTACACTCAAGAAAACAAAGTGGAGTTACAGTGCGGTTCCAAAGGGGGTGAAATACCACACGATCAAACGAGGTGATTACCTCTACGCGCTTTCCGAGCAATACGGAATAAGCGTGTCTAAAATTTGCGAGTTGAACGGAATACGAAGAAACACGGTACTGAAAGTCGGTAAAAAACTGCGCATAAGCTCTTGAACAATAGCCTGCTAAATATTAACATTCTCGACCACCCGACCAGGCAAACAATGACGGTCTTTTTTTTCACGGAAAAGGCACATTCAGACTATTTTAAGGAACTGCTGACAGAAAGGAAAATCTCCTTTGAGTTTGAAATTGATGAGGAAAGCGGCAAACTGTATTTTGGCATAGAAAACCGTCATTTTTCAGCTGTTCAAAAGCTGAATTACCTCGTTTTTGCCCGTTTCAGAAAGCCCTTTATCGAGAGTCGAATCTTTAAATACACCTTGATCGCAACAACGGTGATTATCGTTACCTTAGCATTAATAGGTTATCTGGTTTCTTGACCCGTGATATCCGAAATCTGTAAAACACATGCGTCATCTACTGATCAGTTTATTTATTTGCACCTTGTTTAATTCGCTGCATGCACAAAAAGGCGTAACCGCTTTTGGCATTCAATTCAAACCAATCTTCCCGTTGAACATCGTCAATACAGACGGAAAGGTGGTCAGGGACGACGAAACCGGATCCACCCTCACCATTGATGTGAACAGCGGTTATAGCATGGGTGCAACCATTCGGTTCGGACTGACCGACCGGATTTCAATCGAAACAGGAATAAATTACATCGTACGAAACTATTCATTTGAACTGACCAATAATTCATTTTCTCCTTCTTCGGCCGAACTGAAATTTCCGGGATATCAGCTGCCACTGGTAGGTATGGTATTTGTCAGGTTGAGTGAAAACGTGTACATGAATTCTTCTGCAGGCATCTCGTTCGATATGTTTCCGACGCAAGGTGTGGTTTCCCACGACCGCGATTCAATCGAATACGGACTGCTTGAAAAAAACTGGGTGATGCTGTCACTTGTCGCAAATCTGGGCTTTGAATACCGATCAAAAAAGTCGGGGTATTTCTATTTGGGCGCTTCGTACCACAATACGTTTGGCGATATGGCCGATGTTATTGTCAGTTACAAAGAGCTGAATTCCAATCAGTATGTAAAGCTGGTGGATCCATACCCTGCAGTAAATGGCAACTACCTTAGCCTTGACTTAAGGTATTATTTTAACCCGGAGCCAAGAAAAAAGTCTGTCGATGCGCCAGAGTAATCTGAAAAGAACATCTTTAAAATTCAGACGCCGATATTATCACCGCGCTTCCCACATCGAACTGATACGCGGAGGAAAGCAGTTTTTCGATCTTCTGGAAAAACTTATCGACGAAGCCAGGGTCGAAATTCACATTCAGTACTACATATGTGAAGCGGACGAAACAGGAAATACCATCATGAACGCACTGATCAGGGCGGCCAAGAGAAATGTCGCGGTCTTTTTTGTTTTGGATGCGTATGGGTCGAGCAAGTTACCTGAACTGTCCCATAAAAAGATGATCGATGCAGGAATAAATTTCAAGTGGTTCAGGCCGGTAATCAGCATGGGGAATATGGAGTTCGGGAGACGCATGCACCACAAGGCCGTCGCCATCGATGAGCAGGTGAGCCTGGTCACCGGTGTAAATATTGCAAACCGTTACAACGACATCAACGGAGAAAAGGCATGGCTCGATTTTGCACTCCTGGTCAAAGGAATCCCGGCAAAAGAAGTCAAGCAACGCTGTCTGCAGATCTGGGAAAAAACCTATAAGATCACCGGGAAATGGAGAAAGTTCAGGCTTCCGATAATGAGCGATTCAATTCAGTCGCACAATGCACTTGTCAAAGTGAGTGTGAATGACTGGTTGAGAGGAAGGAATGAAATCTATACAGGGTACAGAAACGCCTTTCAAAAAGCGGAGAAAGAAATTCAAATTGTCGGAGGATATTTTCTTCCCGGACGTAACATGAGAAGAAAACTCAGGGAAGCATCAAAAAGAGGGGTCAATATATCCGTAATTTTAACGAGAGTTTCCGATGTCATGTTTGCCAAATCGGCCGAAAAATACCTCTACAACTGGATGTTCCAAAACGATATAAAAATTTATGAATGGCAGCAAACAGTCATGCACGGAAAAGTCGCCGTAGTTGACCAGACCTGGTCGACCGTGGGATCATACAACTTAAATTATCTGAGTAATTTTGAGAGCATTGAACTGAACATGGAGATTATTGACAATGGTTTTTCAAGAAAGCTGAGTGAACTGCTTTCTCAAATTTCCAGGGAAGAATGCACCTTGATTGACAAAGATGAATTTTACAGGCACTACTCATTTATGGTTAAATTGCAGAATCGGTTTTCATACTGGATTGCCAGAACCTTAATGAGAGTATTGAGCGTATTTACAAAAAAACCAAGTCCAAACTGACATGGCACGAACAGAATCAACTTCCATCCCATTGGGATTTAAAGCACCGGATTTTTCACTTGTCGAACCACTCACCGGCCTGATTCGTTCGCTTGACGAACTGAAGTCGGAAAAAGCAACGGTTATCATTTTTATGTGCAACCATTGCCCGTATGTGATCCATGTACTGGATGGAATCGTGGCCTTATCAAATGATTACAAAAGCAAGGGAATCAACTTTGTCGCAATCAATGCGAACGATGTCGAAAATTACCCGGATGATTCACCGGAAAAAATGAAAGAACTGGCATCAAAGAAGAAGTTTTCATTTCCTTACCTGTTCGACGAAAGTCAGAATGTCGCAAAAGCTTACGATGCCGCCTGTACTCCCGAATTTCACATTTTCGACAAGAACCTTTCATGCATTTACAGGGGTCAGCTGGATGATGCAAGGCCGAGCAATGACGTGCCGGTGAGCGGAAAAGACGTTAGAAATGCACTGGATAATATACTGGAAGGTCGCCCTGTGGATCTCAATCAAAAACCAAGTATCGGATGCAATATCAAATGGAAATCCTAGGGATTTGATATTTTTCTTAGCTTTATGGGGTACTAATCTAACCGCGTTATGAGAACCAACATCCTGATCCTTGTTGCTTCATTGGCAATTGCCTTCACTTCATGTCAGAAAAGTGATCCTGAATTTAATCAGGTAAGAACCATAGAGAATATTGATGGATTGCACACCGGAAGGGTACTTTTCTATGACAAGCAGTTAAGTGTCAACAACACAACGGCGTGTGCCTCTTGCCACAGACAGCAATTTGCATTTGCCGACAACGTTAGTTTAAGTACAGGATTTAACAATCAACGAACCCTGAGAAATTCACCTCCAATTCAAAATCTCAGAAATGACAACGAAATTTTTTTTCCGGGATTCACAACCGGAAACTTATTGTTTTGGGACGGCAGGGAAAGTAATCTGACCGAAATGATGCTGCAGCCCATGGTAAATCACAGGGAAATGGGCATTTACGACCTGGAGGCATTGTGTGATAAGCTGGAATCCATTGATTACTATCAGGAATTGTTTATCAGGGATTACGGGGATACTTCGGCCAACTTAATTACTCCCGGGCGCATCGCTGAGCAACTCAGCTCTTTTGTTTCAGGAATTACCACTTTCAATAAAATGGATAATACCATGTTTGGAATGAATCTTTCACCACAGGAAGAGCTAGGCAGACAGCTGTTTTTCAATAAGTACGATTGCGCCTCCTGTCATCATGTCACCCAATTCAGCGGGTATTTGCCACAGGACACCAATGCTTTTGCAAATATCGGGCTGGACGTGGTATACGAAGACAAGGGTCTCGGAGCGATAAGCCATAATGCCAAGGACAATGGCAGGTTCAGAATTCCATCCTTAAAAAATATCGGTTTGACGGCACCCTATATGCATGACGGTCGTTTTTCCACCCTGAGTGAGGTTATTGACCACTACAGCCATGGAATCGTTAATCATCAGAATCTTGACAATAGACTGAAGAATCAATTTGGATCCTCCGCAAAATTTAACATCACGGATCACGAAAAATCTGCCCTGATATCTTTCCTGAATAGCTTTACGGATTTTAATTTAATCACCAATCCGGCTTTGTCGGATCCATTTGTCATTAAAAGTAAATAGTTGAAAAAGACATTGTTATTGTCAACAGCCTTTGCCTTATGCAGTCTGTTGAACGCCCAGGAAGACTTATCTCAAAAGGCCTCAGAGAATTCTGAAAGAAGAACGACCCATTATGTGGGCTTGCAGGTAAATGAAGTACTGAAACAACTTTTTAATTTGAGCAACAACCAGGAAGTTGCAGAAAATCCCTACTTCATTAACTACCAGTTTAATTCCAATTCAACAGGAAAGGGAATGAATTTCGGACTTGGCGGCAGAGTGGAACAAACAGAAACAGGTGACGCGCTCAGTAAGACAAGTACCAATATCAATGAAGCTTCGGTCCGGGTTGGAGTGGAACAAAAAAAGCAGCTAGGTAAAAAATGGCTGGCGAGCATTGGATTGGACGCCCTTTATTTCAATTCATCAAACGTGACAAAAAGCTTTACGTCAAACGGCATCGGCAATGCTGTTTCGGTTGAAACCGATAATCGAACGGAATCTTACGGAGGTGGGCCCAGAGCTACGATACACTTCAAACTTTCTCCACATGTGTTACTGGGTACGGATGCAAGTTTTTATTTCACCATGAACAAGCATGAAGACAAAACCTATCAATCCGTCACTTCGGGACCGACCACTGTATTGGAAAATTCTCCCACAACAAAAAGCCTGGTTTTTTTAGGTCCCCGAACCCTTCTTTTGACCATAGCGTTTTAATTTCAAGCCTTTCTCCACAAAACGGATTTCCGGAAGCAGCTTGATCAAAGCTTCTCGATATTTGTCCTTTTTATACCCCTCATTTTTATACTTTTGCCGAATAGGTCATTTCCGAAAAACATGAAAATGAAGAATATCAAAAACATTTTTCTGTCGCTTATCCTGACTTTACCATTGGCATTGTCCGCTCAAAATGTCTATGAAATATCGTGTACGGGATTTAACAAAGGGCGATCACTGAACAATCTTAATTTCAAGTTGTCGATGAATGGCAAGGTCGTTGCGGATGAAACCAGCAAAGGTGGATTTTTCTCCTTTATCATCCTTCCGGACGACGGTCACCTTGTTCTCGAAATATCAAAAAAGGATTATGTTCCCAAGACCATCCACATCCGGACCAACAATTATCCCTTTACCAATCAGTATGAAATACAGGAAATCGATTTTGATTTTGAATGGCAGACGAATTCGAAGGACAGCATTCAGGTCGGTGAACTGATCTGGAGCGATGTTATTGAAGCATTTAACGTTATCCGGGTCGACAGTGCACTGTTAAAGGTTAAAACCGATTACGAAAGAAGCGAGAAAAAACTGGGGCGACTGTATTCCAGGTCTATTGAAGACGGAGACGAGTTGCTGGCCATTGGACAACCTTCTTATGCCCGTAAGCATTATGAAGTAGCTCTGCTGGCCAAACCCGGAGACAATTACGCTTCTAAACAAATGGCGGAAATAGATAAAATGAAGGTCGAAACAAAGGTTTTTGAGAGCGACGCAAAAGAAGTGGATGCCGGGCTTATGGACAAGATAAACAAAGGAGAAATCAATGAAGTGTCCAATCCGACCATTGATGAAAATGTATTATACAGCATTCAGTTAGGCGCATTTTCAAAGCAGGTAAACAAGGCAAAGTTTTCCGAAGTACCCGATTTCAAAATGATTCCCTACGAAGATTTTACACGGTGCTTCAGCGGTGAGTTTCATGATATCAACAAGGCAATTGCCAGAAAAAAGGAAATGATTGCAAAGGGCTATAAGGATGCCTGGATTGTAAAAATGAGGGGCAACAATCGGATTGGCTTCTAGTTAATTACATCGCGTTCTCCATACTTTCTGCGCTTACTGATATTCATCTTCCTTCCGGATGAATACAACGGAACACATACAGGAAATGTGAATTTTACCTCTTTAAAAGTAATTCGGATATTTTTTAAGTCAGGATGTTAAGATAACACCGTATTGCTTTAACGACATGCATCAGAAGCAATACGCGTTCCTGTCAATTAACCTTGCCGCAATCTTTCTTCGCTCTTCCTTTACGTTCACTGGCTTGTACTTGGTGAAGCGCTTCAAACCCATCATCAAGAGATTCATTTCATCTCCCTCTGCAAATGAGGCGATTGCATCCCTGCCGTTTTTATTGATCCGGTCAGCTGCATCAACCAGGAAGACCGACATCATTGACCTGTAAACCCCATCGGCATCCTTTCCTGACCGATTTAGTTTCATGGTTCGCAACATCAGGGACTCGGCTATATACACGTCATTCAACATGTCCGATATATTCATTAGGATTTCCTGTTCCTTGGCAAGCGACTGCATCAATTTTTCCACCGCTTTTCCGGCAGTCATCAATACGGCCTTCTTAAAATTCGAAACGAGCTGTTTTTCGTACGCAAAATCTCCGCCACCTTCGTCCATACTCGGAATGGAAGATAATTCTCCCGCAATGGCCTGAACCGCAGGCATTAAATCCAATTCTCCCTTCAGAGCACGCTTTAAGATCATATCCACACTCAGCATGCGGTTAATCTCATTGGTCCCTTCAAAAATTCTGTTTATCCTGGAATCCCTGTACGCTCTTTCCATCGGGGCTTCTGCACTGTAGCCCATTCCTCCGTACACCTGAACACCTTCGTCAACAACGTAATCGAGCGTTTCGGATCCGAATACTTTGAGTATGGCCGCTTCGATGGCAAATTCCTCCACCCCTTTCAACAAGGCCTTTGTCTCGTCCATTCCACCGGCGACAAGCTGTTCTTTTTGATTGGTGATGTTTTTACCACAGCGGTACGTTGCCGTTTCAAGCGCAAAGGTCCGGATCGCCTGTTCGGCCATTTTGTACTGGATGGCACCGTATTTCGAAATTGGCCGACCAAATTGATTTCGCTCGTTCGCGTAACTCACGGTATGACTGATCACTGTTTTGGCCGCACCGAGCGTTGCTCCGGCAAGCTTAATACGACCGATGTTTAAAATATTCAGGGCAATTTTAAAGCCGTTTCCACGCTCTGAAAGCAGGTTTTCAACCGGAACTTCACAGTCATTCAAAAACACCTGTACGG
>DNDT01000418.1 GCA_003487525.1 Flavobacteriales bacterium | reverse complement strand
GCTAATTTTACCGCCTACATTTAAACATTATGGCTACAGACAGATACCAGGGTCACGATTATTACGGCCTCGACGACATGTTTACCGAAGAGCATCTGCTGATAAGAGACACTGTCAGGAATTGGGTTAAAAAAGAAGTTTCGCCCATCATTGAAGACTACGCCCAAAGAGCGGAATTCCCCAGACAGATCGTAAAAGGACTGGGAGAAATAGGGGCATTCGGCCCATATATTCCCGAAGAATACGGAGGCCCCGGATTGGATCAGATATCATACGGCATTATCATGCAGGAACTTGAGAGGTGCGATTCGGGTGTGCGATCCGCGGCTTCCGTGCAAAGCTCACTGGTAATGTATCCCATTTGGCAATACGGTTCCGAAGAACAAAAGCAAAAATACCTTCCCGGTTTGGCCACGGGAGAGCTAATTGGATGTTTCGGATTAACCGAGCCCGACCACGGGTCGAATCCGGGCGGGATGCTCACAAACTTCAAGGATGCAGGGGACCATTATTTGCTGAACGGTGCCAAAATGTGGATTACAAACAGCCCGATTGCGGATCTTGCCGTTGTCTGGGCAAAAAATGAAGAAGGCCGGATTCATGGGCTCATCGTCACAAGAGGAATGGAAGGTTTTACAACGCCAAAAACACACGATAAGTGGTCTCTCAGAGCTTCAGAAACCGGTGAGCTGGTCTTTAACAACGTCAAGGTTCCAAAAGAAAATTTACTTCCGAATAAGTCGGGCCTGGGTGCCCCGCTGGGCTGTCTTGACTCGGCCCGATACGGAATTGCATGGGGCGCCATCGGTGCGGCACTGGACTGCTATGATTCCGCTCTTCGGTATTCGCAGGAACGGATTCAGTTTGATCAGCCCATCGCTTCGTACCAGCTTGTTCAGAAAAAACTGGCCGAAATGATTACGGAAATTACCAAAGCCCAGTGGTTAACATGGCGACTTGGAGTATTGAAAAACGAAGGGCGTGCAACAACGCAACAAATTTCAATGGCCAAGCGAAACAACGTGCAAATGGCATTGCAGATTGCCAGGGAAGCGCGACAAATTCACGGCGCAATGGGAATCACGGGTGAGTACCCAATCATGCGCCATATGATGAATCTTGAGTCTGTTGTTACCTATGAAGGTACGCATGACATTCATTTACTGATCACCGGTATGGATATCACCGGTATAAGTGCGTTTAAGAAAAGCAAATAGCGCAATAACATGCGGGTAATTGAAGCTGTTTCAGAAATTCAGGAAGTGCTTCGCAAATTTAAAAGTGAGGGAAAAACCATTGGTTTCGTTCCGACCATGGGAGCTCTTCACTCAGGACACATCTCTTTGATAGAAAGATCCATTGAATCCAATGACATTACCGTATGTTCAATTTTTGTAAATCCTTCTCAATTTAATAACAAGGCAGACCTGGAAAACTATCCCAGAACTTTTGAACTCGACAAAAAAGCCTTGGGCAACACACGCTGCGATATTTTGTTTTATCCTTCTTACAGTGAGATGTATCCCGGAGATATTAAGGCTCCCGTCGTTTTGGGCGAACTTGCTTCTGTCATGGAAGGCTCGTTTCGAAAAGGACACTTTGACGGAGTCACGACTGTTGTCAAGCGATTTTTTGACATCGTGGAACCGGACAGGGCGTACTTCGGTTTAAAAGATTATCAGCAATACGCCATTATTAAGTACATGACCGATCAGCTGAAATTGCCCGTTGAAATTATCGGTTGTGAAACCCGACGCTCAGATCAGGGGTTGGCCTTGAGTTCAAGAAATCAGTTGTTGGATGAAAATGGAATTCGTTCGGCACTTCAGTTCAGTAAAGCGCTGAAATTGGCAAAGTCGATGGCAGGAAAGGCCCCGGTGGAAGAAATTAAAAAAGCGGTGCATTCTATGTTCGAACAAAACAACAACTGCCGGCTTGAATATTTTGAAATTGCCGACGGTCTGACACTGATGCCTGTCAAGGGTTTTTCAGGCTCTTCCAGAATTGTTGCCTTTATCGCAGGTTATGTGGGGAAAGTGAGGCTAATCGATAATCTTATTTTATTTCCTTAATTTTGCGCCGTGTTAATCGAGGTACTAAAATCTAAAATTCATCGCGTTAAGGTCACTCAGGCTGACCTTAATTATGTTGGCAGTATTTCCATTGATGAGGATCTTTTAATCGCTTCAAACATTATTGAAGGAGAAAAAGTTCAGGTAGTTAACATCAACAATGGGGAAAGACTGGAAACTTACGTGATCAAAGGGCCAAAAGGATCAGGAGAAATTGGCTTAAATGGCCCAGCGGCCAGAAAGGTTATGGCGGGTGACATTGTGATCATTATTTCTTACTGCATGCTAAATGCGGATGAAGCAAAAAATTTCAAACCAACCCTAGTTTTTCCCGATAGTGAAACAAATCGCCTGAAGTAATGTCGGGCAAACTTGTTTTAAACGTAGCAAAGAATCTTCTGTTTCTAATTGCAGGAATTGCAATGCTGTTTCTCGCATTCAGAGGAAAGGATTTGCAAGAACTGATTGCCGATATCCGGCAGGCAAAGATTTCGTGGATAGTGTTTTCGATGATTCTGGGATTTGCCGCTTTTGTGTCGCGAGCCATTCGCTGGAAAATTCTGCTTGAACCGATGGGGTACAAACCAAAAGTGACATCGAGCGTTTATTCAATCATCATTGGGTATTTGGCCAATCTGGCCATTCCGAGAATCGGAGAATTGACCCGTTGCACGGTCATGAGTAAAACAGAAGATATTCCGGTGGATAAATTGTTTGGAACCGTAATTCTCGAGCGTGTCATAGACCTGCTCATCCTTGTTTTTTTGACCGTCCTGGTTGTTCTTTTAAAGGTTGAAACTTTTGGTAACTTTTTTATGAATCTCATTCGGGACAATGCGGCATCTTATCCAAAAATTGCCTTGCTGTTGGGAATAGCCTGCGTTGGATTTGTCCTTCTTTTGATTTCACTGTACATTCTAAGAGCCAGATTCACCTTACACCCCTGGTCCATTAAAATACGGTCTTTTTTTCTCGGACTGAAAGAAGGTCTTGTTTCAGTCAAAAACATAAAAAACATGAAGGGATTTGTATTTCATACCTTTCTCATCTGGTTTTTCTATTACGTGATGACCTGGATTGTTTTTTACGCATTTGAGGAAACTTCCGGCCTTAGCATGGTGGACGGATTGTTTATTCTGGTGGTCGGAGGATTTGGAATGGCTGCCCCCGTGCAAGGTGGAATTGGGGCGTATCACCTTATCGTAAGCATGGGAATGGGGGTTCTCGGAATTGACCAAACCATCGGTCTTTCTTTTGCAACGGTGTTGCACACCTCACAAACATTTCTGGTATTGGCCTTAGGTGTGCTTTCCTTGATTCTTGTCTACCTGCAGAACAGAAATAATGCCTCTAATCAACTGATCACATGAGTTACCAGAACAACATAAAGAACAAGGTTATGAGCCTTGATGACATGTTAAAATGCACGTATCAATGGCGTTTGTTAAGCAGAAAAATAGCGTTTACCAATGGCGTCTTTGACATCATGCACAGAGGGCATGTCCAATACTTGATGCAGGCTGCCGATTGTGCAGATGAGCTGATCGTGGGCCTGAACTCGGATGTTTCGGCCCGAATGCTGGGTAAGGGTGACAGTCGCCCCATCCAGGATGAGCAATCCAGGGCCATCATTCTCGCCTCCCTGGCCTTTGTCAGTGCGGTTGTTTTGTTTGATGAGGAAACTCCTGCCGCATTGATAGAGCAGATCGCTCCGGATGTGCTGATCAAAGGTGGCGATTATCAAAT
>DNDT01000524.1 GCA_003487525.1 Flavobacteriales bacterium | reverse complement strand
GCACTGAGTTCAGCCTCGATGAAGATTTTTAATTACAGAAAATAAGGCAGAAAAATGTACGTAGTAAAAAGAGACGGCAGAAAAGAATCCGTAAAATTTGACAAGATCACGGCACGAATCAAGAAGCTGTGCTATGGATTGAATCCGGCAGTGGATGAGACCAAGGTGGCCATGAAGGTCATCGAAGGATTGTTTGACGGGGTTACCACATCCGAATTGGATAATCTCGCGGCAGAGGTTTCGGCCACCATGACGGTTTCTCATCCTGATTATGCGCTGCTTGCGTCGAGAATTGCGGTATCGAACCTTCACCGTGAAACAGAGAAGTCTTTCTCCGAAACGATGCGGGCCTTGTACGAATACATCGACCCGAAAACGGGAGAAAATGCCACCCTTGTTGCCGAGGATGTATATAAGGTGATCGAGAAAAATGCGCAATACCTCGATTCCCAGATCATTTACGACAGGGATTTCAGCTACGATTTCTTCGGATTTAAAACCCTTGAACGTTCATACCTGTTGAAACTGAAAGGAAAGGTTGCCGAGCGACCGCAGCATATGTTGATGCGAGTTGCTCTTGGAATTCACAAGGAAGATATCGACAGTGCCATTGAGACATATCATTTAATGTCCGAAAAGTGGTTTACCCATGCCACACCAACCTTGTTCAATGCAGGAACCCCCAAAGCCCAGATGTCGTCGTGTTTCCTGCTGACCATGCAGAACGACAGCATCGATGGCATTTACAATACCCTCAAGCAATGCGCCAAAATATCTCAGTCTGCCGGTGGAATAGGCCTTAGCATCAGCAATATCCGGGCCAAGGGTTCTTACATCAAAGGCACCAACGGAACCTCAAACGGAATTGTTCCCATGCTCAAGGTGTTTAACGATACAGCGCGATACGTGGACCAGGGCGGAGGAAAGAGAAAGGGTTCGTTTGCCGCCTACATCGAACCGTGGCATGCAGACATATATGATTTCCTTGATTTAAAAAAGAACCACGGGAAAGAAGAACAACGGGCACGTGATTTGTTTTATGCCTTATGGACTCCGGACCTGTTTATGGAGCGGGTCGAAAAAGATGAAAAATGGACCCTGATGTGCCCGAACGAATGCCCCGGACTTTACGATTCGTATGGAAAGGAATTTGAAGAGCGGTATAAAAAATACGAAGCAGAAGGAAAGGGCAGAAAAACCATAAAGGCACGTGAACTTTGGAATACCATTCTCGAATCTCAGATTGAAACCGGAACGCCATACATCCTTTACAAAGATGCCTGCAATGAAAAATCAAACCAGAAAAACCTGGGAACGATCCGCTCATCGAATCTGTGCACGGAGATCGTCGAGTACACCTCAAAAGATGAAGTGGCGGTTTGCAACCTGGCTTCACTGGCGCTTCCAAAGTACATTGTCGACGGAGAATTCGATCACCAGAAACTGTTTGACGTAACCTACCACGTCACAAAAAACCTGAATAAGATTATAGACAATAATTACTATCCTGTACCGGAGGCACGGACCTCCAATTTCAGACATCGACCAATAGGACTGGGCGTGCAGGGACTTGCCGACGCGTTCATTTTACTTCGGCTTCCATTTGATTCAGACGGAGCCAGAAAATTGAATGCGGAAATTTTCGAAACCATATACTACGCGGCCATGACCGCATCGAAAGACCTGGCCAGGGAAAACGGACCCTATGAATCGTATGAAGGAAGCCCGGTTTCAGAAGGGATATTTCAGTTCGACATGTGGGGTGTTACACCGAGCAATCGCTGGGAGTGGGATGTGTTGAAAGAAGAGGTTTTGAAATACGGGGTTCGCAACTCCCTGCTTCTGGCACCAATGCCAACGGCATCCACTTCTCAAATTCTTGGAAACAACGAATGCTTTGAGCCCTATACCTCAAACATTTATACCAGACGGGTGCTTTCCGGAGAGTTTATCGTGGTGAACAAACACCTGCTCCGCGACCTGACAGACCTGGGACTGTGGAACGACGAGCTGAAAAACAAACTGATGGCGGCCAATGGTTCGGTGCAGGGCATCAATGAAATACCGGATAACCTGAAAGAGCTTTACAAAACCGTATGGGAGATTAAGCAGAAGGCAATTATCGACATGGCTGCCGACCGCGGTGCATACATTTGCCAGTCTCAGTCACTGAACCTCTTTATTGAAAACCCGAATTTTGCAAAGCTGACTTCGATGCATTTTTACGCCTGGAAAAAGGGTCTTAAAACGGGCATGTACTACTTAAGAACCAAAGCGGCCAGAGATGCCATTAAGTTTACGGTTGAAAACGCAGCTAAGCAAAATATCTCTGCGCAAGAGAGAATGACAGAGCAGGAAGCGGAAATTGCCTGCTCATTGGACAATCCCGAAAATTGCGAAAGCTGCAGCGGGTAGATAAATCTACTTAAAGGCCAGTGTGCCTTTTACTCAGTAGTGTTGATTAGTGTGTGTAAAGGGCCGGAGGAAACTCCGGTCTTTTTATTTACCTTTAAGAGGACAACTAAACGTTGTGAATATGCGTCTTATTGATTGAACCTATCATGAGAAGGGCATTTGTTTTTTTGTTTCTACTTACTTCCGTTTCTGTTTTTTCCCAACAGGAACCGCTCACTTCGATGTTCTGGAACAACTACTCCGTTGTCAACCCGGCCAATTCTGGGTTCTTTTACAGGCATTTTGCCACTGTCCAAAGTCGATGGCAATGGATCGATTTTGAAAAAAATCCAAAAACAACCTGGATCAATTATGATATAAAAATAGACAGGTTAAAAAGTGGAAGCGGGATATACTATGCCTATGATGAAATTGGGAACATAGAAGAACATGTGTTTACAGTGAATTACAACATTCAGTTTGCCATCAGGGAAGTACACCGCTTTGCCCTGGGAGCTTGTTTTGGCAACCAGAAACAGGATATTGCCGACAACTGGGTTGCGACGGACAATTTCACGATAGATGGGGCCATTCCCGGAGGTTCAACTACCTCGCTGTACAACACCGGTATCGGAATCATCTATCATTATAAAAAAATAACTTCCGGATTCAGCGTAAAAAATCTTACGGAACCAGCATATCGGCACGAAGGGACTCACTGGGATTTTGATTACCCCAGGTACCGAACGTATTACTTCCTGTTGAGGTACAAATTTGAATTGAATGAGTCGCTCGAACTGGAACCCGGATTACTCATCAGGCACGATATTACAGCTTGGGCAATGGATGTAAATGTCCGGGCAATCTACAAGGAGAAATTCTGGCTGGCAACCGCGACCAGAGTGAATTCGGGTAACCTTTCAGTAATTGGCTTTATGCTTGGCGTCAGTTTTTGGAATCGCCTGCAATTGGGTTATAACGCAGAATTCAGTACCGGGAACTACAGACGGTCACCGTGGAATACACACGAAGCCTTTATCAGCTTTGCCCTTGAATAACTCTATTTCTTGCTGCCGAATCCGTAAAACAGGTGACTGAAGAATCCCCTTGGAAATTCCTTAATTCTTCCAAATCCAAGTTCAATGTCACGCCCGTCAGATGGAATGTAATTGGTCCTGAAAAGGTAATCCCACAAGCTCAGGCTGATCCCAAAATTGACCCCATTTTTATGGCTATCCGGCATGGTGATGTAATGATGCCAGATGTGCATCTTGGGATTGTTAACGATGTATTTTAACGGGCCGTAGTCAAATGAAACATTCGCGTGATTCAAATGTCCGATGGCGATGGCAAAGTAGAATACGATAAATGCCTGGTCCGGTGTGAATCCTCCAATCAGCATTACCGCGATGTATTTCATGGGTGTGTAGAACACATTCTCCATCCAGTGATAGCGCAGGTGTGCAGCAAAGCCCATCTGAATCACACTGTGGTGTACTTTGTGAAATCTCCATAATATGTCGTATCGGTGCAAAAGGGTGTGGGTGAACCACTGGATAAAATCGGTGGCGACAAAAAAGATCAGCAACTGGGCCCATTGGGGGTAAGAACTGATATCGATGAGCGCAAACTTTTTCAGATTACCGCCCAAAATATCTGTAAACAGCATTTCGGTCACATTTGAAAAAGCCATGAAGATGACCAGCTTAAATATGTAGAAGTTGAAAAACATGTAAAATGCGTCGATCCAGAAATCTTTTCTGATAATGGGCTGTTCCTTGCGCCATGGAAAAGCGATTTCCAGTCCCCATACAACAAGTGACAATACAATGAGCCACCAGAAATAGTTCACATACCAGGGGTCAACCTGAAAGGTAATTTCACGCCAGGTGTATCCGGCGAAATCATTAAATGATTTTAAAAATGTTTCAGCGTAATTATTCATCTCAATTGTGTGTTTGTTTCGTACTTACTTCAGCCGGCAGCGCTTCATCGCTGCTCCATTCAACCCATGACCCATCGTAATTGGCCACGTCTTTCAGCCCCAATAAATCTCTCAGGGCAAGGGTCATTAATGCAGACCTTACTCCACTGTGGCAGTAGATCACGGTTTTTTTATCAGTGGAAATTCCTTTTTCCATCAGAAGGGATTTTATTTCTTCTGCATTTTTTAAGGTGAATTCATTGTCTTTAATCAGGTTCCAGTAGTCGAAATTTACGGCATTTGGAATGTGGCCGGGACGCATTGCTCCGTTTTTTATGACATCACCGCTGTACTCTTCAACACTTCGCGCATCGATTATCTGATCATAGACACCATTTGATATATCCTCTTTTGTGGCAAGAAGTTCTTCGTTATTCTCCTTTGCCAGGGTAAATTCACTTTTTGGTGCCCTGGTAAAATCACCTGCTTCTTCCTTAAACCGGTTTATCCTCCATTTTAAAAATCCGCCGTCTATAATGGCAACTTTTTCGAACCCATAGTATTTGAATAACCACCACAATCGCGCTGCTTCAGAATTTGCCTTGGCATCGTAAAGGTAAATGCTGTCTTTGTCAGTAAATCCAAGTCCCTGAATGAGGGATTGAAAATCTTCTTTTTCTATGCGCATTCCATAAATGTCGGTCGAATGATTCTCCAAATCGGAGCGTGAAATACTCACAGCGCCGTAGATGTGACCTTTCTTGAAACGATCTGAATCACGTACATCAATGATCTGAAGGGGCACCTTATTCAAAATCATGGACTGAATATTATCCGGGTTAACCACAGATTTTGAGGGCGGAGAACCTGATATACAAGCCATTAAAAAAATGACCGGCGCTATGTAGATCAGTTTATTCATTTAATTCGTACCATTCGACATTGGCCAGGCTCTTTCGGCGACCTGAGCTTTTTGGCGCGCAATTTTTTTCCAGGTAATCGAGGATGACCGCCTCCTGTTCACCCAGGTCCCAGAGGTTCTGTGTGGCCTGCATCCATTTTATCAGATCCTGCCAACCCTGACGCGTCAGCCGGTTCTGAGCTACCAGAAACGTGGAATGACAGGCCCCGCAGTTTGCCTTTACTACATTTAATCCCTTGTCAACGATCAGTCCGCTTTGCTCATCCAGGGTGCCGTAAAGCGCGGTGTCGGCCACCGGAGCCTGAACGACCTCGGCTTCGTCCAATGCATGGAGAAAACTCAAATCGATCAGGTTGAATTTCAGTGCAAGAACAACGACGAGCAAGGCGCCAATCCCGAGAGAAAGGCGCATAAGCCGTCGCATTTGTTTCAATATTTCTTCCAGATCCTTCATCCGACTTTAACAGCGATTCGGTGCGTGGCATTGTTCAGGTATCCCTTCGGATTCCAGCCCGGAACGATCATGGGTTGTTGACCGCCGTTTTCATCCCTGGCTCTCGCCCACACTTCATAATACCCTTTTTTAGGAAGGGTAATGCCCGCAGACCAATGTTGCCAGGCCAGCCTGTTTACCGGAGGTTCAAGATTGCATTTGATCCATGATTCACCAAAATCGATGCTAACGTGCATTTCGCTTACTTTCAGATCCCCGGCCCAGGCATGCCCCCTTAATTCCAATTTCTGTCCTGGTTTTAGCATTGCACCCGATTTCGGGTAGGTGATCAGTGATTTCACCGGCATTGATTCGATGATGCACATGTCTTTTTCTTCCACATGAGCTCCCGGTTCGACAGGGTCACAAGCTATTCTGTACGAATGACCCTCCATTTTTGGTCCGTCGTGAATCTTGTTTCGTATCGAAATTCTGGAAAGCCATTTTCCGGATGTCGAAGCGGGCCAACCGCCAATTACCAGGCGCAGGGGATGTCCATTTATTGCCGGAATGTCCTGGCCATTCATGGACCAGGCTATCAGTGACTCGTCTTCCAGGGCTTTTGAAATGGGGACTCCACGAGAAATAACAACCTTATTGGCATCACCGCTCAGGTGGACGTCCTTTCCGTAGTAACCGATGTAAACAGCATCCTTTTTGACCCCGGCGTAATTTAAGACATCTTTCAAACGCACACCGGTCCAGCTAGGACAGCCAACCGCACCGGTTGTCCATTGGTTTCCCTTGGCAGGAGGATCAAATTCGGCGCGTCCGTTTCCACCGCATTCGATGGTCAATTGATACGTGTGATGTTCAAATTTTGATTTTAATTCGTCGATACTCAGGGTAACCGATTTTTCTACGGACTCACCGTCGATGGTCAGTGTCCAGGTTGAGGGGTCCACCGATGAAGGTGGGATACCGTTGTTGCGAATGAAGAGTTTGTCGGCAGGTGTAATTTTATCATCTAGTAAATGAGCCGGCGTTTCAACGTTCCATGGGCGGTTATTGAGTATGGTCAGTTTTGATGATTTACCCAGAGAGGTAAGATCTTCACCTTCCTGCATCCATTTGGCAAGCTCCGGATTGATGTTGCCGGCGTAAACCACATCTTTGGCCAACACAGATCCAAATGAAACCAGGCCAACTGTTTTCAGAAAGGACTTTCTGCTCTGTTTTTGTCTAGACATATCTTTCCTTAATACAATTAAAATCTAAGATAATCAATCTGCTAATTTCGAATATTGAATATTTAATAATGTAATATTAATCACTTAGACCATAGACGCCTAAATATTAGATACATTTACGGCATAGATCATTAAATGTCTGGAAAAAAAAGTAAGCGTCAACCCAGGGCTTCAGGTTCCAAAAGCGAAATAAGAAGAAAAATCCTGGAAGCCTTTCGAAGCTCCCCAAAGCAAACGTTCAACTACAAACGGATTTCCAAAAAGTTGAACATCAAAAAAGAGGTCATTAAAAAGCTTGTTGCCATTACGATGGACGAGCTGGCTGAATCAGGTGAACTTATAAAAATTGATCGCGGCGCGTTTAAATTAAACTTTAAGCAAACCGTGATTGAAGGAAGAATCGACATGGCCAATAAGGGCGCCGGTTACCTGGTCTGTGAGGGCATGGACGAAGATGTTTTCATTCCGCCGAATAGCATGAACAAGGCCTTGCACGGTGATCTTGTCAGAGCGGGTCTGGTAATCAGAAAAGAAGGACGAAGGCATGAAGCCGAGGTGCTGGAAGTGCTTGAACGCGCAAAGACGGACTTCGTAGGAACGGTTCAGCTGCATGAGAGCTTTGCATTCGTGGTGGTGGATGATAAAAAAATGTCCACGGATATTTTCATTCCGGGCAGAGAAATGGGCAAGGTGATTTCAGGGGAAAAAGTTGTCGCACGCATTACAGATTGGCCCGAAGACAGCAACAATCCGGTGGGTAGCATTATTGATGTGCTTGGAATGGCGGGTGACAACGATGTCGAAATGCACTCCATTTTGGCCGAATTCGGACTCCCCTATAAATTTGACAACAAGATCCTGAAGCAGGCAGAAGATATCCAGGGTGAAATCACCGCGCAGGAAATTAAAAAGAGGAGGGACATGAGAAAGGCGGTGACCTTTACGATTGACCCGGATGATGCCAAGGATTTTGACGACGCCATTTCGGTCGAAAAATTAAAAGATGATCTGTGGGAAATCGGAGTCCATATTGCCGATGTAAGTCATTATATCAAGGAGGGGAGCGCACTGGACAAGGAAGCGTATGATCGCGCAACTTCGGTGTACCTGGTTGACCGGGTGGTTCCCATGTTACCCGAAAGACTTTCGAACGACCTGTGCTCATTAAATCCGCACACCGACAAACTGTGTTTCTCGGCGGTTTTTAAAATTAACAAGGATGCGGAGGTTCAGGATCGATGGTTCGGAAGGACAGTGATTCACAGCGACCGGAGGTTTACCTATGCCCAGGCTCAACAGGTACTTGACACGAAAGAAGGAGATTTTTCCGAGGAAATTTTACAGGTAAACAGCCTGGCCAGAAAACTCAGAAAAAGAAGGTTTAACAATGGAAGTATCGGATTTGAAAGCCTTGAAGTAAAATTTGAACTGGACGACAAAGGAAATCCAACCGGCGTTTCAATAAAGCATCACACGGACGCAAATGAATTAATTGAAGAGTTCATGCTTCTGGCCAACAGGGAAGTTGCTGAGTTTATCGGAAAAACAAAAGGGAGCGAAAAAGCCAAAACATTTGTATACAGGGTTCATGACAGCCCGAACGTTGAAAAATTAAATCAGTTTCAGGAATTTATTTCAAAATTCGGGTATTCGTTTAATGCAAAATCCAACCGAAGCATCAGTGACTCCTTTAACAAGATATTTGAACAGGTTACGGGTAAAAATGAAGAATACGTTATAGAGCAGCTGGCCAAACGAACCATGGCAAAAGCCATATATACCACAAAAAATATCGGGCACTACGGACTTCACTTTTCGCACTACTCACATTTCACTTCTCCCATCAGGCGATATCCCGACGTGATGGTACACCGCTTGCTGCAGCGTTATCTTGATAAGGGAACGTCGGCCGAGCAAGCACTGTATGAAGATTATTGCAAGCACTGCAGTGCAATGGAAAAACTGGCCACAGAAGCCGAACGCGCCAGCATTAAATACAAACAGGTCCAATATTTACAGGATAAAATCGGAAATGAGTATGAAGCCATTGTTTCCGGAATGAATGATTATGGAATATTTGTTGAGCTCACAGAAAGCAAGTGTGAGGGGATGGTTCGC
>DNDT01000001.1 GCA_003487525.1 Flavobacteriales bacterium | reverse complement strand
TTTGAAATTCAGGCTGAATTGTCACATGAATTTCTTCGCAACCGATCCAGGGGATTTGCCTATGAGCCAATTATTGCCAGCGGTTTAAACTCGTGTGTTCTTCATTATGTCTCAAACAATGCCGAATGTAAGGACGGAGACATTATTCTGCTCGACATCGGAGCGGAATACGCCAATTACGCGTCCGATTTAACAAGGTGTTTGCCAATCAATGGTCGTTTTACAGCCCGTCAAAAACAAGTTTACAATGCCGTCCTCCGGGTTCAAAAAGCCGCCATTCAGCTGATCAGACCCGGTATCATGATGGATGATTACCACGTGGAAGTCGGAAAACTGATGGAACGTGAATTACTGGATCTTAACCTGATAACCAAAACCGACATTAAAAATCAGGATCCCAACTGGCCTGCCTATAAAAAATACTTCATGCACGGAACGTCTCATTTCATGGGACTCGACGTACATGACGTAGGCCTCTGGAACAAGCCGATAGAAAAGGGCATGGTCTTTACCTGCGAACCCGGAATCTACATTCGGGAAGAATCGCTCGGGATCAGGATCGAAAATGACGTTCTTGTTACCGACGATGCACCATTCGATTTTATGAGGAATATTCCCATCGAGACCGAAGAGATTGAAGATTTGATGAATTCCTGATATTGCAGTTTCTAGATTACAAAGGCGGTTCCATTCAATACGATGTTTCCGGTAGCGGAAATGCCGTCGTTTTTTTACATGGTTTTTTAGAGACGCTTGATGTTTGGGATGACTATACGGCATTCCTTTCCAAACATTTCAGAGTTGTTCGAATAAACCTGCCCGGACATGGAGAAAGTTCGTGTTATGGCTATTGCCACAGCATGGAATTCATGGCAGAAACGTTACGGGCCGTTCTGTCGGCGCTTAAAATCAGAAGATTTCATCTTGTCGGCCATTCAATGGGTGGGTATGTGGCAATTGCTTTGGCCGAAAAGTATCCCGACATGATACGCGGCCTGTGTATGTTTCATTCTACCAGCAATGCAGACTCTGCACAGAAAAAAAAGGAACGCAATAAAGTGATCGCTCTTGTTCAGAAAAATAAGAATGTCTTTGTACGACAGGCCATTCCAAATCTGTTTAATACATCATACAAGCCTTATAAGTCAGCCATTAAAAAAATAAGTTCCAAGGCCCTGAAAATATCTGTTCAAGGCATAATAGCCTCGCTCGAGGGGATGAAAATAAGGGAAGACCGTCAGATTGTACTGAAATTTGCCCCCTACCCTGTACTCTTCATTATGGGCCGGCATGATAATGTACTGCCCGTGAAAAAACTGATCAGCGAAGTTGAATGTTCGGAATACGCACAGTCAATTATTCTTGAACATGCAGGACATATGGGATTCATAGAAGACAGTGAAGTCTGTCTTAACGCAATCAGGAGTTTTCTTAGGAAAAGCTGAATGTTTTATCTCCCCGGACCTCCCTGACCCTGTTGACTAAAGTACATTCCGAAACGCTCGTTCAGGTTTTTACCCAGTTCTTCCTGCGGATACTGCTGATTTGTCAGGAACCACAAGCGTTGCAGCACAGCCATGGTCTGATTTCGATCCGATTCAACCAGTTTTGCATATTCGGGTTCAAGTGACTCGTAATATTTCAAATTGCTTTCGAAAAGATCGGCCAGTTTTGATACCATGTAATTTGCCTGCTCATCTTCGTCGATCATGTAGAAGTTTTCGGCCAGGTACAAGGTGAACAAGTCAAACGGTACGTTTTCTTCCGGAACCGCTTTCATGCACATTTCCAGAGCCAGCTTGGCACGTTCCTTGTCACCTTTTCTCGCCAACTCCTCGGCAAGTCGGGAGAAAATCAGACGAAGACTAATGGTCATTCTTCGGTTGTTTTCATCCATGTAAACCTGGTCTTGGTCCAATCCACCCCAAACAAATTTGTTCATCAGGTTGTCGTACAGGATATCCTCATCCACGCGACCGGGCTGACCTTGAACGGAAGGAGTTAAAATTGGAACCAGTCGATATGCAAGTCCTTCTGCCTGAAAATAGTTTTCGAGGCCAAGGTAGCTCTCCGATGGTGCGGTACTGGCAAAGTAAACAGGGCGTTCCCAGTTGTTGGTTGCCAAAATATCCAGAATCATCAGGTCATTTTTAAGAATATAATTCTTCTTGATTGTCCAGGTGATCTCATCGACAATCTTTGCAGAGTCTTCCGGTTTAACAACACCCAGGTCAATCATGCGTTGTTTGTCGATGTTGATTTTCAATTTTTTAGTCGGGATAAAATCAATGTTTCTTCCAGATGTTACCTGAATCTTGGACTTGCTGTTTTCACTGACCACCCAGTCGATAACCTGCTTGACAGAAGCCTCGTCAAAGCGCTCAACAATAGGCAGGTAATCGTTTGTACCTGTGCGGTACTTTTTATTCGGAATCACGCTTGGAATAGGATCGGAATCATACGCCTTTCGCTTCATCTGCTCAATGTACCAATCGGTATTTGCAAGACTTAAATTGACCACGCGCACATCCGTACGGAACTCCTCCACTTCCTGAACATACCAGAGCGGGAAGGTGTCATTATCCCCATTGGTAAACAAGATCGCATTTGGTTTACACGTACTCAAGTAGTTTTTTGCATAATCCCTTCCGGTATATCGTTTTGCCCTTGAATGATCGTCCCAGCCTTCGGCGGCCATAATACCCGGAACCAAAACCAGGGTTAACACAACGGTACCGCCCGATGCCACAATCACCGGAACCTTGTCTTTCAACAAGTCATACAGACCGTAAACCCCGATGCCAATCCAAATGGCAAAGGCGTAAAACGATCCGACGACGGCGTAGTCTCTTTCCCTCGGTTCAAGGGGGTAATTATTCAGGAAAATCAGAATGGCCATTCCGGTAAAGAAAAACAGCAGTGTTACCACAACCGCATTGTTCCTGGCCTTTTTAAACTGATACCACGCACCGAACAGTCCCAAAATCAAAGGAAGCATGTAGAATTTATTGTGGGCCTTGTTCTGAGTGATTTCAAGCGGCAGTTTGCTTTGGTTGCCCAATCGTATGCTGTCTATAAATGGAATGCCGCTGATCCAGTTTCCACGAATGAGACCACCGTGGCCCTGTATGTCGTTTTGACGTCCGGCAAAATTCCACATGAAATACCTTCCCCACATCCAGCCCATCTGGTACCTGAAGAAGAAGCGCATGTTCTCCATAAACGTGGGTTTGTTAATGGTAATGGTCTTGCCCTGAGCATCTTTGGTGCGAATCGCTTTCCCTTCAAAATCAGACCATTTTTTGTAATACGTGATGTGTTTTCCCTGAGGACTCCACATCCTTGGAAATACGGTCATGAATTTTGAATCGTAATTCGGCAATGAATTCTTTTTGTCATCCACCACGATGTACTTCCCCGATTCGGGGTCTTTATAATAAACCGGGCTTCCATCTTTGTAAGGTTGCTTCGGATCCAACGGAGTATTGAACTGTTGTCCATATAAAAATGGTTTTTCACCATATTGCTCTCGATTCAGGTAAGACAGCAATGAAAACACGTTTTCGGGATTGTTTTCATCCATCGGAGGATTGGCGCTTGACCGAATGACGATGACGCTGTAGGATGAATATCCGATAACCATTACGGCAAAGGCCAGAATTGCCGTATTCAACGATACTCTTTCATTATCATGGCTCCATTTAAGCCCATAAATAACCGCTCCCAATAGCAACAGGGCATAGATAAGGACACCTGAATTAAAAGGCATGCCCATGCCGTTAACAAAAATCAATTCGAACTTGGTGGCAATATTCACGATACCGGGAATGACGCCGTATTGAACTGCTCCCAGAATTAACACCGCCATAGCCGAAGCTTTGACAATGCCTTTCGGATTAACTTCGTATCTCTTGAAATAATAAATAAAGGTTATTGCCGGTATGGTCAGCAATGACAAT
>DNDT01000080.1 GCA_003487525.1 Flavobacteriales bacterium | reverse complement strand
ATCCGCGAGGAACATCTCCCACGAGTTGATCGCGGAGGCAAGGGATGTATTTTGTGTTAAATGGGAAGTGATCTTGTTCTCAGGCATGACACTCTCCTGTTCTTGGTTGTGCGTATAGTTTAGCGGGAAAAGGAGGAGGTGTCAACAGGTCATTGGTTAATTTTGTGGGTAATACAGAAGTGATTCGCAGTATCTTTACATTTGCAAAATCTAAATTGAGAGATACTGGGATTGTGAACCATTTTTCACTACACTATTCTTTGCCTTTATTATTTGCGATTGTCTAAGAATTTTTTTATTTGACTTCCAAATAGACTAAGCAATGCTAAAACAACCCCGCCCCAAAGTATCTTACGGATACCATAAACCGGCGCATGGGAAATATGAAAATCATCTGATAAGCATTTTAATCCGTTAATTGATTCACTATGTACAATGAAATTAATATAATGGCCAGAATTAGAGAAAATACTAAATGGCTCATCAAGCGAAATTATTATATTTGTGGTTTTTTGTTCTGATATACCAAAATTTTCAAGTGGTATTTTATTCGCATCTTCATTCAAAAAATGAATTTTGGCCGTCCCATAAAAATCTATTAATACATTGCCAGTAAATATAACGCCACCTACATTTTTAATGGTCAATGTTATGGTTTCAGAATCGCCATTTGCAATAAAATTCGGATAGTTTAAAACAATTTCTAAGCCATTCGTTTCTGAACAATCTACGAGTGGGTGCGAACGTGGAAGCAAGAACAGCAACGAGATTGAAGTAGTTAATAGAAGAATAGTGCCCAATAACCACCATACTAAATTTCTGACAATGATGTCAAGATTTTTATCTTTACTATCAAACTCGCCGAATAATCGAACGACCTCTTGCCATAAAGGACTTAGAACAGCAAGTTCATTTGTAGCATCAATAATTTTTTGTAACTCTGTAAGAGCGTCTAATTTCTTTTTACGATCTTTGATCCCTGCATTGAGTTGACTCAATAAACCTTGTGCCTTAATTAGACTTTGTAAATGTGATAATAAGATCTTATTCGACTCATCTGTATTATCTAAATTGACTGCGGTTTCAAGATTTACAACAGCATTCGCCCACTGCTTATCTTTCAACTGCTCTAGGGCTTTTTGCTTGAATCCATCCGCTGTAAAGGCATTTGGCAGATTGTCAAGCAATTCCTGCGCTTGGGGAAATTTCTTGCCATTTTGCTGTGCGAACGCAATTGCTTCCTTTAATAATTTCTTTGCTTGAGGTAAATCATTCGCGGATATAAAAGAGCGCGCTTGTTTGTAGAGTTGTAATGCCTCATTGGGTACTTTGGGTTTGGCAGTTTTCAACGATAGTTTCAATTCGGCTTTTGCCAATTGTTTCTGCGCCTGTTTGTTCTTGGGTGAGCGATCCAAAACCTGTTGATAATATTTAATCGCTTCGTCATATTTTTCAGAATAATAGGCGTCATTTGCCATTTTTAATAGATCTTGTATTTTCATATCCTTATAGCTCCCTGTTATGGCGCTGGAGTTGGCGGGGCACCGAATGTGATATATTCCCCTAACACCCAGCCTTCATTAGTTGTGCCACCAAGTTCCCATCTACATTTAAACCAAATTGAACCTGAAACAACCCTCTGCTCAATAAGGGTTAGTGGTTGTCGTATTTTAAGTTGCCCTAGGAGTCCTGCATTTGGTTCTTCCCAAACACTTACAATGACTTTGTTTATAAACCCAACGCCAAGAATTGTTTCCGTGGAGGTAGGAGTCGGCGTTTCTGTAGGTTGCAGTGTCGCGGTGCTTGTTATGGTTGGCGTAATAGGTTCAGAGAACGTTGGTGTTATCTCCGATGCATCTGTGGCGATGATCCGACTAGTTGGCGTAACGGTATAAGTTGCTGTGCTTGCTGGCGCAAGAGGAATTATGAACCTGGGAATGATCACACTTGTAAAGATGAGGACGACAACGCTTATTGTGACCGCAAACAGAGTGAAGGAACGCGCAAATTTGATTTGACTCAATTGACGGTCAATGGATTTGAGCGCTGTAGCGTCTATGGCAGTATCAGATGTTACAAGACTCCTCAACGACTCTGCTATGACCTTTACCTGATTCGTGTTTACAAAGAATTTTCCCAGCCCTTTGTTTTCTAAATCATCTGCTTTGGCAAGTAAAACAGATTGAATGTCCCTGGCTTCACTGCTGGTTAGTATATTCGAATCCAGCTTGAACGCCTTGAAATAGAGGTCCAACGCGGATTCCCAATCTTTGCTTTCAATTGCTTTTTTTGCGTTTTGTTTATGGGCGCGAGCAGCCAGCTGGTTTTTTACTATTTCCAGAAGCTCTTCCGCGTCGGAATATTCGACTCCTTTTTTTCTTGCAGAGTCAACCGCATCGTTTAATGCAATTTTTGCATATTCGAAATCTTCTGCGGCGATATATGATCGCGCCCGCCTGAAATTTTGCACCGCGTCTAGGGGAATGCCATTCGAGACTCCGAGCGATTCTGTATCAGACTCTGGAAATTCCAATGCGTTGAAAGTTTGTTCAGCATACTCTGAAAGCATATCTTGTAATTCATCAATGGAATTGAACCCTTGATTAGGATCAAGACCTGTTTTGATAATTTGTTTTATACGGTCATCGAATAAAACCCCGCGTTCGTAAAACTCAGGATCGTCTGTCCAATACCGGCGTTGAAGCCAGGAAGAGGAACTGGAACCCAATCTCGGCTCAGGTCCTATGGGTCTCTTCATATCTTCCGGGTCATTCAATGCCACACTGCAATACAGCACCGCCCCGCAAAATAAACGGATATCTTCGCGAATGGTCCTCCTTCTTTCGAGTCCGCTGGATAATATACTGGTTACATTCCAATCAATCAATTTAACTTGTCTATTTGAACTATCCCAGTAGACATGCTCGGGCTTCCAATCCATGTATGCCAATCCATGTTCATCGTGCAGATATTTCATGACCGTGAGCAACTGTTGCGCCATGTCAACGATCTCATTTGCCGAGAAGAAAAACGGGTTTAGGGCTGTCTCAGGGGATTGCCAGCGGATTTGGCGAAGCAGGCTATTGTCGTAAGGGGCAAGTTCAACTGCCAGATACGGAAGCCAGTGAGTGGTATCCAGAGAGGCTTTTGTTTTAAGAAATGTCTGCAGATCGGTTCCGGTTGAAATGATCCCCAACTCGGGATTTATTTTTTCTATGGTGTGGGGGTTTTCAACTACTGATTTCGGTTTTTGTATGCTTTTTGAAACTCTTGCATCTACAAAGCCGCTATCGAATATTGGAGTAATAGGGGCTGGGAAGCCAGCGTTTTGGGTAATCTTAATTAATATGTCGAGTTCACCCTCGAAGCGTTCCATCTTTTTTTGAGACTCAACCTCATGTCTCATGATTTTGAAGGCGCAAAACTCAGGATTGCCCGATTGCCCCAGCGTCCTTGCCCGGACCACGCGTGCATAACCTCCTCTTGTGTCGAGATCAATTCGGGAGAAATCCTTGTATAAGTCGCCTAATTTTGCCATTTTAAATTCACCCTCTTGCTGTATTGGTTATTCTCTAAAGAAGACGAGGGGCCAGACTATTGTTCGGATTTCGCCACCGTATCCAATCAGGCCAAATGATTTGATCTCACCCAGAGTTTCCTGTGTAGCGCTATCAATTCGTAGCATTTGTCGGGAATCCAAAACTTTAACATCAACTGCTTTTTGCCCTGGACCTTCGCGAAGGTAAAGGATATCCATTCCCTGGTTGTCAATTTCGATAAAAATCTGAATCGGGAATGTTGCGTACATTCGAGGAAATACATCTTTGATTTTAAGGTTTTTTGGATTTACCAACGAAATAGTACTATCAAGGATAACCGTGTCATTGGACTGCCGTATTAGTATATGCATGGACGACGCCTCGTCCACCCAAACGGTGTATTCTCTGCGTTTACCATTTGCACTTTCGATAAAGAAACCAATGCCTCTGCCTGAGTTATTTTTGCTTGTATCGAAAATGCCTCTTTGCATTTCAAGAGCGTCCACCCAGATGTTGGCAGCAAATGCAGTGGTCTTTTTGCCGGCAAAGCATTGACCGAAATCGGTTTGAATATATTTATTTGAACCCAAGTCAGGACGTACAACGAAACGCCAATTGTTGTCGTCTCTCTGTATGAAACCGTCGAATATTGTTACTCCGCCTTCTGAATTTGTGTCGGTATTCCAACATTCAGAGGGGAAAAAAGATTGATCGAATATAGGCGTAAGGATTTTATTTTCACGCGGCTGTGGGGTTATATCGGGGATGGGTGTGTCAGTGGGCGAAACGATTACAGAAGGCGTTTCAGTTGGAGTTTCTGTTGGGTATAGTGTTACAGTAACACTTGGGCTTGGATCTATGGGCGCTTTTGTTACTTCGGTTGGAGTTTCGGGCGGCGCGATAGTTGGATGAAACAAACTGTACATTGGTGATTTTGGTGAAAGCCCCAGAAAGGCAACAGTCACCGCCAATAGAANNCAAATCATGGGCTGTGTGTGGAGATTGAATGCCTTCTACAGGAGTTCGAGGCGCCCATTTACAAAGTTTATTGAACTCATCAGGTATTGGAAGCAGGTCAGGGCGTAGAAGTGATTCGTTGGGAAGGGCGAGAGAACCTGTCGCAGGTGGGTGTCCTTTTTGGGTGGTAAGGGAATATATGATTTCGGCAGAACGCGCCAAGTCGTACGAGAATTCGGTTTTCTTTCTTGGATCGTCAACAAGTTTGGCATTTCCCCAGTCAATCACCACTAATTTCTTTTTTTCTTTATCCCAAAATAAATGTTTTAGATCAACATCGCCGTTCACAATTCCTGAATTGTGAGATCTTTCCAATAGGCTGAAAAATTGTGAGAGGATTTCCACCCTGTCAAGTGTGTTCAACGCGTTGAGATTCTCCTCGATGCGCAAACTGCTTATGTACTCAATGACGATATATTCGTATTTATTCGATTCGTATTCTGCCTGACCGGTTTCGTATACTTCCGGGACATGCGAACCCTTTAATGCATTCAACGCACTTATTTCGTTTCTAAGGTGAAGCACAGCATGTTTTGACGTTACATCCGCGCGTTTGATCACTCCCGGACGTTGTTTTTTCAAGTCGTATACAAGATAGGTGAAACCCGTACGACCCGTGTCCCACCCTCTGGGTACTCGTTCAAAACGATAGCGATTTGCAAAAACCTGAACATTGTATGCCATAACTACCCTAAACAGTTTTTCTTTTGAAGACGTTTAGCAAATGCATAACGGCATTCTTGATTATCTACAATTTCCTTACCTCTATAGTTTCAAAGTCTGTAAAATTATACTACACTAAAAAATCACTCCGTCAGCTTCTCCGGTCTGAAGCATGGTTGATAGTCATACCCTAGAATCAAAAGATAACCCTCAGAACTATTCGCGTCCGGTGATGGGATCAAGCTTCCCGGTAACATGCCCAACACATTCAAAATGGTATCGCTCGTGGAGTGATCCTGAACGGCGGATTTGTCGATGAGGACGGAGTAGGCGTAATCCTGTCTATCGGTAGGAACGATTTTCGTTTCAAAACCAGCGTAATTGAGGCGGGTGGAGGCAAGTTCTTCGTAGCCGGGGATGGATGTACCGTTCATGACTTCGATGGTGATGGCTTGACGTTGGACTGTACGTGTGGAGGGTGTCAATGCTTCAGTGAGCAATTGCGAGAGCAATTCCTGATTAGGTGACAAAACATACGCACCGCCGCTCGTGATCCAGGAAGTGACGTATGGGGGGCGGATGTAGTAACTGCGGATGTCGGCGTTGGTCATCTTGGGGGC
>DNDT01000013.1 GCA_003487525.1 Flavobacteriales bacterium | reverse complement strand
CAATAGTCATATTAAGTATCGCTATACTTTTTACATATGCGTGTTCCAAACAGGAAGGATGCATTGATCCAAACGCTGCCAATTACATATATGAAGCAAAGAAAAATGACGGGTCCTGCCTTTACGATTTAAGTTTTTGGATGAATACCGTCATACACGGAAGTGTGAACATCATGGTCGATCAGGCATACAGGGGAACATTGAACTGCGCCTGGAATTCAAGTCATCCAACCTGTGGAGTTGACACCTTGATAAATACAGGTTATCAATGTGTCCTGAATGTAGCCATGGTACCCGGAAATCACTTTGTCAGGGTCGAGGCAGAGGATGGTACGGTATGGGAAAACACCTATCTGTTGAAGGAGAACTGTCTGAGCATTTTAATCACCGATTAGTTCAGAATCAGCTTTCCGGTAATCCGCTCATTTTTCTTTGAAGTGAGTGTATAGAAATAAACTCCGGATTTCAATTTAGTCAAATCTATCTCGCTACCGGTACGTACAATTTGAGTAAATACGGTATTACCTTGAATACCCGCAAGGTCAAGAGTGTAAAAAGTCGAATACGTTTTTTCCGTACTTACGATTCTCACCACTCTGTTTAACGATGGATTTGGCGCGAGAAAAGGAAGCGCATGATCCTCGTCCGCCTCGACACCCAAATATACATCGAGCGGATCTGAGAAAGAAGAACAGCGATTCGAATCCGAAACTTCTACCCGATAAGCACCATCAACACTAACCGTCAGTGTTCGGGCAGTTTCACCATTGAGCATGCTGTCGCCAAGATACCACTGATACGTTTCGGCAATAGAACTTTGAAGTCTGTTGGCAGATATTTTGGTTACGACCGGTTTCTTTAATTGACCTGTTAAGCTGTGATACGCATGTGTCTTTCCATAACCATAGGCGTAATTTGGCAGAAATGCACCCGTAAAACTGTCCTGATAGGCAGCGCCGATCAGATGGTTTTTTAAACTGTTGAAGTCCGACTCCGGGCATTGTTCAAGCATTAATGCCAAAGTACCCGCTACCACCGGAGCGGCCATGGAAGTGCCTCCGTTTCGTTTGTGAAATCCACCTTTTGCTATTCGGTTACTCTGGTTATTGGCGATGTGCAGGGGTATGCTGGCCAAACGATTTGAAGTGAGGGTGTAATCCCCACTTGCGGCAATATCCGGTTTAACCATATTTCTTCGATTGGGTCCCAGGCTCGAATTTGCCGCTCTTTTTCCGGGGATTACCGGAAATGTCTGCCATACACTGTCGTAATCGAGGTAGGCATTTTTGTTAACGTAATTTGCCACGGTCAGAACACTTGGAAGGCAGGTAAAACTGCTTACGATCGTTTGCAGGCTGTCGGGCTTTTGGTAGTGAACTATTGCCGGATATACCGAGACAGAAGGCAACGGGCCTTTGTAGATGTGTGACGTTCCAAGCCAGGAATCCGACCAGATATTAAAGTGACCGTACCCCGTGGTGTTAAAACGGTACAAATACTGACTTGAATCGGGTTGTTTTAAATGGACTTCCATAAAGTACTTGTCCCCCTGAAGGGCCACATAGGTTTCAACATATGCCAGAACAAATCCGTTATTTACGATTGAATCCCGTACAAGGACGTTTAAGCGGTTTGCCACCACATCAAATGAAGTCTGCCCTCNNGCTCTGTCGGCGAAACTACCTGACTTCAGGTTGGCGCCTACCGAAAAATGAACCTGATTGAATTCTGCCGTATCGGCCCAGAGTTGAAAATAAACAGCTCCATAATTAAGTAAGGTATTCGGATTGTAGGCAAACCAGGTAAACCCTGTATCGCTGCTCACGACTGCACCGAGATGGTATGGGATGTTTCCAGAATTGCCCGCAGCCGCTACCAGTGCCCTTCCTCTTTTCGCTTTGATCAGATTGTCTATCCTCATTGCGGCCAGATCGGTCCCATCGTGAGAACCGAGGTACTGACCGGCACTGATATTAATCACACATGGTTTCCCCAATGATTCTGCTTGCGCAAAAATATATTCCACTCCGTCTGCAACAGTTTGGAGCCAGTTTGAAGATGAAAAATCACTGGCGACAACAATGATATCGGATTCGGGGGCAACCCCTTCAAACATGTCAATCGCGCCTCCATTTCCACAGGCGATTCCGGCTACATTGGTTCCATGACTGAGAACATCGTCGTCATGCGGGCAAGCATTTGAATTGATGTCCGAACTATCCCATACCTGACCGTAGCCAAATGACGGTATCCTTGAAGATACCAGCGTGTCGGCCGCCTGATCCCAAATAAACAAAACACGGGTTTTCCCACTGCTGTCAATAAAGTCAGGATGCGTAAAGTCAATTCCCGTATCGATAAAACCGACAACAACATCCTTACCCTTATACGACCTGACCAAGGGCGCATCTCCCCTGTGCACCGGATTTACAAAATTCAGCGACCTCATGGTATCATTCAATAAACTGACATTCCCAAATCCACTTTCGATGTAATCGATGTGCTCACTTTTGGATAATTCAATAATCTGATCCCAATTGGCACGAATGCGATAATGCGATTCATAGTACTTTTCAAAACTGATTTTCAGCTGCGCAAGCTCAGTTTCAATGGTCCGGTTTCGTGAAACAAAAACCAATTCTATCCGGTCATTCAGTTTGTTTTCGGCCATTTTCGACTTCAATTCGAAACTTAGCTTTTCAGGTTTCACCTGACTCAAAGACAGGTTAAAAATCAGCAGAAAGGGAATAAACAACAGGAATTTCATTTATCCTAAGTTAGTCAAGAATCCAGTTCACTGTAATCCGGAATGTCATCCATTGGCCGGAACACGCCATTTTCGTCCGATTTAAAGCAATAATGATTCATTCCATTTGACAGAAGCAGGTACGGAAGATCCAGCTTCTTGTTGTATTTGGCTATTTGAAACAAGGTCGACTCATTCACCTCAACGGTAGGAGCCTTAAATTCTATCAGCATTTTAGGAGTGCCATGTGTATTGTAAACGACCGTATCGGTTCTGAACCTAATTCCATGAACCACGATTGCTTTTTCAATTGAAATTAAACCTCCCGGGTATTTTTTATGCTCAATAAGAAAGCGAATAAAATGCTGGCGTACCCATTCTTCGGGTGTAAGAACGACGTATTTCTTTCTCAATTCGTCAAATACCAGCGTCTTGCCTTCTTTTTTTGAAAGAGTCAATTCACACGAAGGAAGATTCAGGGCTTGCATAAAATCGGTCAGATATGTGAACAAAAGTCTAAATTTTATGACATTTACCACGCATGAATCATCAGAAGATTCTCGCCGATATAAGTGCGAGGAAATTTAGTCCCATTTATTTTCTCTGTGGTGAAGAACCATACTACATTGACTTGATATGCCAGGCGCTCGAAAAGCAGGTATTAAAAGAAGAGGAAAGAGAATTCAATCAAAACGTCTATTATGGGCTGGATGTTGACGTTTCGGACATCATAGCGGAAGCCAGAAAATACCCGATGATGGCCGAATACAATGTTGTTATTGTCCGGGAAGCCCAACTTTTGAAAAATATTGATAACCTGGAAGTTTATTTTTCCAACCCAGTCAAAAGCACCATACTCGTGTTGTGCTATAAAAACAAAAAGCTGGATAAACGAAAGTCCGGTTACAAGGCATTGCAAAAAAACGGAACCTATTACGAGAATAAAAAACTGTATGAAAATCAGATACCGGATTGGATCAATGCTCATTTAGGTCAGGCCGGTTACCACATCTCGGTCAGAAATGCCTTGATGATTACTGAGTTTCTGGGAAGTGATTTGTCTAATATTTCAAATGAACTGGGGAAAATAATTCTCAACCTGCCTCAGGGAGCAACAATTACGGAAGATGTCATCGAAGAATACATAGGCATCAATAAAGAATACAACAGCTTTGAACTAAACAACGCTTTGGGACACAGAAACATCGTTAAAACAAACCGAATTATCAACTACTTCGGCAGGAATGAAAAAAAATATCCCATGCCTTTGATTATGGGGAATCTGTTTACCCATTTTTCTAAAATCATTAAATTCCATTATGTTCAGGGAAAACCGAGAGCAGAACAGGCAGCTTTTGTGGGTGTACATCCGTTTTTCTTGAAGGATTATGAAATAGCGTCAAGGAATTACACCTTGAAAAAATTGGTCGATATCGTAGATATCCTTCACAACTATGATTTGAAGTCAAAAGGAGTTGGTAACTCGAACCCATCAAACAGCGAACTGATGAAAGAAATGGTCTATCTGATTTTACATTAGAAGAGTTGATTCCGAAACAGTTGGAGTTTGTTTTCTCAAATCTTTGTTAATTCAAGCAACATAGACCTACCTTCATCCGGGTACCTCCGTCAGAATGAAACACACGGTTTAAACTATTTTCTTGATGTCCACTCTTTTTGAGGTTGTGAATATTTAGTTTTAATTTCGGGGATCGTCCCCTCTGACGAAATATTAATTATTTATTACTTATATAGCTAACTATCATGCGTTTAAAGTTATTTTTCATTTTCCAAATATTAATTATTCACACGGTTTTCAGTCAGAATATTGTCATTAACGGCAGTTTTGAAGACCTCACAGACAAGGTAAAAGAACCTGGCTCGGTTTTTCTGGCTTCTCCCTGGCTCGGTGGAACACAGGCAATGCCTGATCTATACACACCCAAGGCCAAAGACGAACGTGTAGCCGTGCCCGTTAATGAACGCGGGGAACAGGAGACCGGAAGAGGATTGGGTGAAAATTACGCCGGATTCTTGTTGTATAGTTACGGTGAAAAAGTTCCCCGTCAATACCTCACTGCAAAACTCAGATACCCGATGCTGGCCGGAGAATGGTATTGCGTAAAATTCAGTATTTCACTTTCGGATTTGTCAAAATACGCATGTGACAATATTGGCGCCTATGTTTCACACGACAGCGTGGGAACGGATAAAGAACTTATTCTCAATTTCGAACCCCAGATAATAAACAGCAGCAACCAAATTTTTGAAAAACAATGGGATTGGGACCCTATCTGCCGCATCTATGTGGCTGAAGGTGGCGAACAATTCTTAACCATTGGAAATTTTGCTCCGCAAAACGAAACAAACGTTAAATCTGTCAAACGCCCTGCCGGATCGACCAAGACACAGACCAGAGACGCATACTACTACATTGATGATATCACGGTGGTACCTAACGCAACAAAAGAGAATTGCAAATGTGAACCCGGTCAGTTCCAGTTTGCTCATCTTGAAAAACAAGAATCCTCATTTGAAACTGCCGCGGAAGACATTCCTGACAAGGTTATACTCGGTACAACCCAGGAGATTCTGGTGATGGATCCAACCATTGAAAAAGCCAACGATGATGTTGAAATTCTGTTTCAGAAAACCAAGTCAACCCTTCCACCGGACGGAACGGAAAAACTCAATGAAGTGATAAAAGTCATGAAGGATGACGTGACACTAACCATCCAGGTGACAGGTTACAGAGACGGAACCGAAAAAGTATTGAAAGATTTGTCAGAGAAAAGAGCAAATCAGGTAAGCAAGTACATTATTTCAAAAGGGATAAACAAGGAACGCGTTACAACCTCGGATGCAGGAGTCCTTGAATCAAGTGATGCCGCTTCTCAAGCCAGTAACATGAAAGTTTACATTGTATTCTCGGAATAAAAGAGCATAACAACCATGAAATTTTTACTGGGCCTGGTATGCGTATCAGGCCTTCTTTTTCCAAATTTACTTAGTTCACAATCGGCCGGTTCGAAAGTCGACCTGGAGAATCTGGATCATGACCTGTTGTCAAATGAACTGATTATTGCTCTGAACAATTATCGAAAGGAAAAAGGACTGAGCGAGCTGGAAGCTGAAAAAGTACTTTCGGAAGCAGCTCTGGATCAGGCAATGTATAACCGCAAGTCAAACAGCGTTTCCAGCGAACAAATCAAAAAAAAGAAAATCACGGCCTTTGACCGTGTCAGGTACTATAAGGGATTGTTCTACAAGGTTGATGAATTTGATATTGCCGTTGAAGTAGATTCCAAGACGCGTTTAAAGTCCTCAACCAAGACACAGCCTTCCTCCTACAGGGAAATCAGCGAATATATTCTCGAAGAGTGGCGGGACGACCGGAAACTGGATGTTCTGTTGACGGATGAAGCATTTTTTAAGGTGGGAATCGGATTTGCACCCAACAAAGTAAATCAGCTCTTGTTTGCAAGCATAGTGGTGGGCAGTGCACCTTACAAAAAGGAAAAGAACTTTAGCTATTCAAGCAAATCACACAAAATAAATCCATACGACCGTGAAGTATGCAAAATATTTGAGCGCACTTATTCTTACCTGCCGGAGCTTTTTTCAAATAATCTTCGAATAGAGGGAAACAGGATTGTATTCTATTACCATGATTTAGCCCTGATCGAAGGTATTCTTGACATGGGTAAAGATGCCCTGGCAGTCGACATCATGACCAATGAGCAATTTGCCTGCGATCATGGAAACATGCTCCACCCATCGCCGGTGCACAAAGGAATGATGTTAAAACCCGTTAAAAAGAGTAAGTTGTTTAAATTGAACAAGTTAAAAGGCGCAAAAGAGTTCAGGGCAGATTTGGGAGCAATACCCGCCGGGATGGATACGTCAACCCTTCAATTTGCCCTCCTGGTAATAAAAGACAAGTGTCTTTGCAGCAGAATTTCAACCAATAATTTAAAGGGAAAAAACATCAGGCTTCTGGATATTGAACTGGCAATCGATACCCTTTCGATAAGTCAAAACATCGATTCAAATTCCAGGTTTCTCGAGTTCACGGTGCCATTTGAGAAAAGCAAATACGACTATGAGGTTGAAGACATAAAACCCTTTTTGGACTCCATTCAACTAAATCGATTTAACATTCGAGAAATTGAAGTCACCGCCTATTCATCGATTGAAGGGAACCCAATCAGCAATATGAACCTGCAGCAAAGAAGAGCGGAAAGCATCCTTCACGCAATAGGAGAGTATCAGTTACAGGAGGTAAAAACAAAGATCGAAACCCACGAGAATTGGGACGGTTTTATGGAGTCAATCAAAGGATCCCCGTATGAAGCTGAATATAAAAATCTTAGTAAGGATGAGATTCGGATGGTGGTAAATTCGGACACACTTCAGTACGATCTGGAACCCTATCTCGCCGATCAGCGAAAAGCCAATATCCGAATATTTGTCGAGTCCATTTATATCGATTCCCTTACCCCCGAGAAATTGCCTTCTAAATTTCAGGCGTCCATTCAGGATGAAGAATACATTCGATCTAAAGCCATTCAAACACTAATGTACAGAGCAGTTCTCAATGGTGAACTCGACACTGCCGTTTTGTTTGAAGGAGACATCCCCCAGTATAAACAGTTCGTTCCATTGGCAAATAACAGGGTGGCCTTCAGAATGCAGTTTCAAAAAAAGAAGAATTCAGACAGTCTGGTTGACAACCTTCGTATGGAAATTGAAGCCCTGTTGGGTGTTGAACCGACAAATGGACATATCAATTTCAACAAACAGGCCATTAAATTGTACTACTGGGCAAAGGATCTGCAATTTCTGATCATCGATGAAGAAAACAAAGTGGATCAGCCCAAGGATTTTTATAAGGACATCCGGAAATTGTACAACACAAAAATTGATAATTACAAAGTGAACCGACTTCTGCTCAATTACAACATCATTTCAGCCGATTTTTATTACGACCGACGGGATTTCAGAAACCGGATCAAGGCGCTTAAACAAGTCAAAAAATACGTACAGAAAGCTAAACTGAACAGGACTCAGACCTTTATCATGGCCAAATATTTTATTTATCAAATGCAAATAGACTGGGCCGTTCAGATCATGTCACCCTTTATTAAATCAGGGGATTACGATAGTGATTTCATGATGACCTATCTTTCAATAAGTATTTATACAGAAAAACTGGTAAAGCAGGAGACCTACTACGAATACCTTAAAATTGCCTCTGAAAAATACGGGGATGAATTTTGCGAACTTTTCAGGAAACCGGGAATGAGCAAAGAATACCTAAGCGATCTTAAGATTAAGTCAATTTACTGCGAAAACTGCAAATAAGCATGATTGAAAAAGGGGATAAAAAGATCATAAATGGATGGGCCATGTACGACTGGGCAAATTCAGCCTATGCCCTGGTCATCACCTCCACGATTTTTCCGATTTTTTTCAAGAACATTACCAACCTGAAAAACTCGTATGGAGATATTGTGAGTGAAAACGTGCAATTCTTCGGTTTCAGTGTGAACAATTCCGTTTTGTATTCGTACGGAATATCCTTGTCTTTCCTGATTGTGGTCGCGATGGCCCCTCTTTTGTCAGGAATTGCCGACTACGCGGATAACAAGAAAAAATTCATGCAGTTTTTCTGTTACCTGGGATCTGCATCCTGCGCAAGCCTGTTCTTTTTTGATCCAAACTACCTCGAACTGAGTATGACCTTTGTAGTGCTGGCGAGCATCGGTTTCTCGGGAAGTCTGGTTTTTTACAATGCATTCCTCCCTGAAATTGCCGAAGCATCTCAGCAGGACCGGGTTAGTGCACAGGGATTTGCCATGGGTTACATCGGTAGTGTATTGCTTTTGCTTTTTAATCTGTCCATGATCATGTTTCCTGAGTCATATGGAATCAGCGATACCTGGTTACCTGCGAGAATATCATTTCTTTCCGTCGGAATCTGGTGGGCGGGTTTTGCTCAAATACCCTTTGCCAGACTCCCGAACAAATCTTTTAACAGAAAAGCGGAAGGACACTATTTGACCAGTGGCTACAAAGAACTGATAAAGGTGTTCAACGACCTTAAAAAGAACGAACGAATTAAGCGGTACCTGCTTGCTTTTTTTGTCTTTAACATGGGCGTTCAAACCATCATGTACATGGCGGTGACATTCGGGAAAGATGAGATCATTGACATGCCGGATTCGGGACTCATATTGAGCATCCTTATTATTCAGATAATTGCCATTGGAGGAGCCTATTTCTGTTCGTTTGTTTCAGCTATTTTCGGCAACATCACCACCTTGTCGTACATTCTGGTGGTTTGGTTGCTGGTGTGCATTCTTGCCTATTTTACCCGAAATGCGATTGAGTTTTACCTTCTTGCCGCACTTGTCGGTTTTGTGATGGGAGGAGTTCAGTCTCTGGCACGGTCAACCTATTCAAAAATATTACCCGATACCCTTGACCATACGTCTTACTTCAGTTTCTACGACATATGCGAGAAGCTGGGCATAGTATTCGGCACCTTTATTTATGGCGTAATCATCGCGATTACCGATTCATCCAGAAATTCGATCATTGCTCTTACCATATTGTTTGTTATAGCCTTGATTCTACTGCGCATGGTTCCGGAAGTAAAGCAAAAAATTCAAAAGCTGGAAGTGATGTAAACCGTGAGGTTCAACTTTCTTTTGTCGTATTTTTGCGGGCAATTATGAGCACTGAAAACAACGAAATTCTTTACGATATAGCCATTGTTGGTGGTGGTATCGTCGGAGCGGCAACCGCTTTCAAACTTCAATCCAAGCACCCGGAGTTAACCATTCTCATTCTTGAAAAAGAAAACCTTCTCGCCAATCACCAAACGGGCAACAATAGCGGGGTGATACATTCAGGGCTCTATTACAAACCCGGTTCTGCAAAAGCAGAAACATGCGTGGACGGAAGAAAGCAACTTGTCAAATTCGCACAAGACCACAACATTAAGCACGATGTATGTGGCAAAATAGTTGTGGCAACCGATTCGTCAGAACTTCCTTTTCTCGAAAAAATCTATGAGAATGGCATAGCCAATAACACCGAGGGCATTGAAAAAATTGATGCAAAACGGATTGAGGAAATTGAACCATTTGTCAGAGGCATCGCCGGATTATGGGTGCCTTGTACCGGAATCATAGATTACCGCGGAGCAACTGCCAAGATGGTTGAGCTGACCCTGGGAATTCAGCCCAAAAGCAACTTGAGATTGAACGAAGAAGTGCTGTCATTCAAGGACGATGGAAAGAAATACAAGATAAAAACGAGCAAAGGCAAACACAAGGCCAGGAACATTATCTTTTGCGCAGGACTGCAATCCGACCGAATGGCAAAAAAAGACAACATCGACCTTGACATGAAAATTGTGGGATTTCGGGGAGATTATTACGAACTGACAGAACAAGGCAAGAAAAAAGTTAAAAACCTGATATACCCCGTCCCGAATCCGGCATTCCCGTTTCTCGGTGTTCATTTCACCAGAATGGTTGACAACGAAGTCGAGTGTGGTCCCAATGCGGTTTTCACCTTTAAACGAGAAGGATACAAAAAAACCGATTTTGATTTGAAAGATTCACTTGACGCATTGACGTATTCAGGCACATGGAACTTGTTCAGGAAACACTGGAAGTTTGCAATGAATGAATACAGACGCGCTTTTTCAAAAAATCTTTTTCTGAAAACACTGCAAAAACTGATTCCAAGTCTTACCATGGAAGATATTAAGCCCGGGCGAAGCGGAGTTCGCGCAATGGCCCTGGGAATAGACGGAAACATGATCGAGGATTTTAAACTGGAATACAGAAACAGAAGCATTCACGTGTTAAATGCCCCCTCACCTGCCGCCACGGCATGCCTTTCCATTGGGGATAAAATTGTGGTGATGGCCGAAAAACACTTCAGCCTCAAGGACTAATTATTGGAATGATCTTCCCAGTTCCAGAGGAAACATTCCAGGGCATCATCCAGTCGCTTGAGAAAAATCGGATTCGGTGAATTCAGTTTTCTGAAGTATTCTACCTGAAATTGAGACAGGTTGTATTTATAGAAAATAGCCTTGGACATACCGTAGAGTATGTTCTTTGAAGGATGATTGACCTTTGCAATGAATTTTTCCGATGAGTGCACGGCCCTGTGGAGATCTTCGTAGGTTACCCCGCCTTTTAAAGCGACATTTTCCAATACATTTCGGATGATTGCCTGATCGTATTCGGATGAAAAACATTGTTGCACAGCCATGGTATTGGCTGCCAAACAAATCAACAGGAAACGGTCAAGGTCTTCCGGATCAACTTTTGGGGATTGAACGAATTCAATGGATTCGTTAATGATAGCCGCAACTTCCGGAAATCCCTCGTATACAGTCGGTAGGAAAGCATCAACAAACTCCGTTGCCAATTCCTGCACCTGAATTTTTTGCTTTCTGAATATACTTAACATAATGCAAGAAACACCTTCTGTGCATCAAAGCTATAGCAAAACAAAAAGGACTTGAATCGAGGGTGATTCTATTATCAACAAAGTTTTCAACTCAGTTACTACCTGTAACCCGAGTAATTTGAAGGCTTTAGTTTCTTTAATTCGGATTTAACCGATTCATTTAAATCCAGGCCATCGATAAAATTGTGCAGGTCAGTTTGAGAAATACTTTCTTTCCCCCTTGATAATTCTTTAAGTGCTTCGTAAGGATTTTGGTGTCCTTCCCTTCTTAGAACCGTCTGAATTGCCTCCGTTAAAACGGTCCAATTCTGATCCAGGTCATTTGAGATAACACTTTCCTGCAAAAGCAATTTGTCCAGTCCTTTCAACAGTGACTGATAGGCAATCAAACTATGTGCAAATGGAACACCAATGTTTCTGAGCACAGTCGAATCTGTAAGATCCCGCTGAAGCCTGGAAATGGGCAATTTATGCGACAAGTGCTGAAACACCGCATTTCCCATTCCGAGATTTCCCTCGGCATTTTCAAAATCAATTGGGTTTACTTTATGAGGCATGGCAGAAGAACCCACCTCGCCCTTGACCACTTTTTGACCGAAATATCCAATGGAAATGTAGATCCAAACGTCACGGCTAAAGTCAATCAAAATGGTATTGATACGCGAAAATGCATCCAACATTGCCGCCAGATTGTCGTAATGTTCTATCTGAGTGGTGGTTTGCTGTCTTTCAAGACCAAGTACGGATTTTACGAAACCATTGGCAAAAGTGATCCAGTCAATCTCCGGATACGCAACCTTGTGTGCATTGAAATTACCGGTTGCCCCGCCGAATTTGGCTTCAATCGCAAGGGATTCAATCTGTGCCAATTGCTTTTTAAGTCGCTCCGAAAAAACCCTGAATTCTTTTCCCATATCCGTCGGAGATGCCGGCTGGCCATGTGTCCTGGCCAACATCGTAACACCCGACCAATCCGCTGATTTCGCTTCGATACCATTTATCAGCTTTTTTATCAATGGCAATACGACTGAGTCCAGGGCTTCCTTTAAACTCAAGGGAACCGATGTATTATTGACATCCTGTGAGGTAAGTCCAAAATGGACAAATTCTTTGTACGCCTCCAGACCCAGTCTGTCAAAATTCTCCTTGATGTAGTATTCTATCGCTTTTACATCATGGTTTGTAACATTTTCGATTTCTTTAATCTTGTCCGCCTCTTCTTCGTTAAAATCCGTATACACTTTTCGAAGTTGGCCGAATACGTTTGGATTCACTCCCGACAATGAAGGAATTGGTATCTCACACAGCGCAATGAAGTATTCTATTTCAACCAGGATTCGGTAGCGCATAAGGGCATATTCCGAAAAATATGCAGAAAGCTGCTCTGCCTTTTTTCGATACCTCCCGTCTATGGGTGAAATTGCCGATAATTCATTGATTTTCATATGCTTTCAAATTGGATTGCAAAGGTAAAAAATCAAATCCACTATTTGCCTATATTTAATGTCATCATGATGAAGCAACTCAGCCCGGCAGATCAACTTTCGATGTCTGCAACAAACCTGTTCAAGGCATTTGATTTGATATCCAGGATCAGACTCAACTGGATTTACCTGACACCTGTCGCCGTATATTTTATTTTATTCATAACAGGTTTTTCACTTACCAATGATCTGCATGAGCGCCTGATGGCGTTTCTCACGTCAATGACTGACAGTGTTGCGGAAGAAGGTGGTTTTCTTTCTTTTCTGTTCACTGCCACATCTTTTCTTACCTGGATCATTATTAAGGTGGTCCTTTTTATCCTGTTTGGCATTTTCAGCGGATACCTGACATTGATTGTCCTTGCCCCTTTGCTCACCTATGTAACGGAAAAAGCCGATGCCGAGTTGACCGGTGAAAAACAATCGTTTAACCC
>DNDT01000310.1:1709-3247 GCA_003487525.1 Flavobacteriales bacterium | reverse complement strand
TGCGGGAACGGTTTATCTTGTCTCTTCACTGGTATTGGGAGGTGCGTTGATCTATGCTGCCTGGGCGGTCTGGAAAGAAGGCGGTAATAAGGTCGCTTGGCGCATGTATAAATGGTCAAGTTCCTATCTGGTTTTTATTTTCCTGGCGATCATGATAGACGCGGTGTTATAAATATAACACTAATATGTTTGAGCCCATAATCAAAAATATGAGACGAACTTCCTTTTATCTACCGTTTTTGTATGTGGCGGTATCCCTTTTACAGCTTTTGTATGTAGCTCTGATCGCTGTTTCTCCCGATCAAATCATACGTCCCTTATTAGTATTATGGGTTCTCTTATTGCTTCTCCTGTACCCTGTCAACCGATTGCTGAATGATTGGAACTGGACCGGGATTTTTTTAACTGTATTTGTTTTAGCATTCTTTTTCTCTTCAGTTTTCTTTTCCACCATGATCCTGGCGATTGTTATATTTTTATTGATGTGGCTCGTGATTGGTCTCCTAATCAAAATTAAATACAGGCTTCGGCATGTATCAAACATTATGATGGTTATTGGACTTTTCTTTGGATGTTATTCTTTTTGGGTTATCGGCGGGGTGTTATCCAAAGTTCCTTGGGAAAGTTATTTCAAGGCTATTAACGCCGTCAGAGAATATTCTGTGGAAAACATCTCGTTACCAGATTCCACCCCTGATATCTATTATATAGTTCTGGATGATTACGCAAACTCTGATATTCTGTTGGAGTTGTTTGGCTACGATAATTCGAATTTTGTTGATGATTTGGAAAAATTGGGTTTTTTCGTTCCACAGGCTTACCATTCCAATTATCCAATGACGCATCTTTCTTTGTCCACNNCGTTGAATATGGAATATCTGCAAGATTTTATGCCTGGTCTGGAGCAATCCAATAGCCGATGGCTGATGAAGCCCTTTATTGATCACAGTCGTGTAAGGACGTTGCTGGAGAAAAGCGGGTATCAAACCATATCCATCAGTTCAAACTGGACCATTACGGAAAACACGACTGCTGATGCTTACTATCATCCCTATCCTGTGATGTTGAGTGATTTCGACGGTTTTATCCTCGGTAGTACGCCATCCAGGATTTTTGGACCATTGCTGCAAAGTTGGGTATCAGTAAGATCTGCTGAGTCTCAACGAAAAATTGTTTTATATGGCTTTCAGACCCTCGCGATGGTGCCTGAAATCCCTGGCCCAAAATTTGTTTCTGTGCATTTTATTTCTCCCCATCCGCCTTTTGTGTTTGATGAAGACGGAAATTCGGTTGAAATTCCCTATACTTTTAATTTTAAAGATGGAAATGATTACCCAGGAACACCTGAAAGCTACAGGAAAGGTTATATTGACCAATTGCAGTATGTCAATCGTCAGCTTTTGGAAACTCTTTCAATCATTCTTTCAAATTCCCGAACCCCTCCCATAATTGTTATTGAAGCTGATCATGGATCTGGTTTGATGACCGACTTTACATCATCAAGCAATACTTGTGTCAAAGAGCGTTTTTCTCCTTTC
>DNDT01000310.1:0-1678 GCA_003487525.1 Flavobacteriales bacterium | reverse complement strand
CTGCATTTTACCTGCCTGGATTTAAGGATAAGTCACTTTTGAACGATATTTCTGCTGTTAATACTTTTAGAATAATATTTAATCAATATTTTGACACAAGACTTCCCCCGCTTGAAAACCGACAATATTTTTTCAAAGATGAGATTTCTTCATATGATTTTGTAGATGTGACAGAAAGAGTAAACGACCAGTGTAATTAAACNNAATCTGTGATTTACTGAAATTAAATCATAGTTCGACAATTGGTTGGTGTGAAGTGATGACCTGCCAAATGCATCTCCATCAAGGCTTATGGAGAATTGTTGCAGTGTCATCCCAATAGACAATATTCCAATCGAGTTCGGATTGTAGAGCAGGGATAAGAGCCCGGTGTGATTCCACAATCGCCCATGACACATTGTATTTAGCTAAGACGGGTAAATCTGATATGTGTTCGGTCGAAGCTGATAATGCCGAGTTGCGACATTACTTGGCTCGTCTGGCAAGATCATCACGATGTTTTTCACGTTGTCCCTATGCCTTGACTAGCGCGGTTCGCTTGTTTGTCTATTGTTTCAATGGCAGACAGTTGCACAAACATAAATATCCAACTTATCCAGCTCACTTGATTGACTTCGTTAGCCCATAATTTCCACCACTCCGGGGCGCTGTTTATATCTAATGGAAAACCTTAATCGTGTAAGATGAAATATTATGAAAGGGCAGGAGTCTCCCCATCTTGGTGTTTGTCTTCGCGGCGATCATGTTGGATGCGGTGTTGTAAGGGGTGACTTATCTCGAAGATAATACGGGTAGCCAGCCAGACCAAGCATGACAATGTAGGGGACCGTGTACTGGAGGACAGGCGCCGCGTTGCTTGCGAGTAGAAGTAATGAAATGGCGATGGGCAGGAGAACCGCGATTTCTTTTGCAGGGTGTTTGTATTCGATGCTGGACCTGATCAATTCATAGATGGGGATGAGAAGAAGTGAAAGGTCGTGGAAGTGCAAATGAGGGACAGCAAGAACGGCAATTGTTACGGTCAACCCGATTAGCCCGGAGTGTAAACCTGTTTTCCGTGACCAGAGGATACACAAGGCTACAATCGCAATTCCGTAACCGATCCAGCCGATCAGACGGATGATAACTCCTTCAAAGGGCAAGGTGCGCATTAGCAGTCCGATCAGATTAAGCATTGCCTCCTGGTGAGTTCCATACCAATTGCCGCCTGCGGTAAGGAAGATAATATCGATAAACTCTTTAGTTCCGTTCAAGCCAAGGAGTGTAATACTGAACAGGGCCAGTACCCCCGAACCCAGTATAAATCCGAAAAACACCCTTTTGTATCTAAACAACATGGGTAATGCAAGGATTAGGGCGAGATGAGGCCTTACAGTTATTAGACTTAATCCAATGCCGGCAAGCATATATCTGTTTTTGTGCAAACCGAAGACCCAAATCGCTGTGCCAAGTACAAGAATAGCGGTGTCTTGACCATTCTGCAGGCTGACGAATACAGGCAGAAAGAGAATGCTGCCAATAGCGGATGTCAAAATGGTTTTTTGATCAAACTCTTTCTGTCTCAAGACTTGACTAAGGATGCTTATGCCAAGAACGAAAAAGAGTATCATCAGTAGGTTCCAACGATAGAAAGACATGACATAATTTGCACTCATGATCCCTTTTAAAATGGGTATCA
>DNDT01000022.1 GCA_003487525.1 Flavobacteriales bacterium | reverse complement strand
AAGGGGATGATGGTCCGGTACCGGCTCCTCTTGAAGTGAGTGCCTTTGCGAATCTATCCCAGTGCCCGGATGTCCATGACGGTACACTTGAAGTGTATCCGACTGGCTGTAAAGAACCCTATACCGTAACACTTATCGGCAATGGAGATACCGTAGAAGTTGAAAAGGTATTTGCCGATGGGCACACCTTTGTGGACTTGGATTCGGGAACGTATCAGGTAACAGTCAGAGGTGTGACCCTTTGCGCATACTCCAATATGTACAGAGTTGATTTGAAAAACTATGATTGCGAAGTTGAATCGTATTCGGGCATCACGCCCAACGGGGATGGAAAAAACGACAAGTGGATTATTGACAACATTGTNNGCAAGCCAGTAACTACAATAATGAGACAACTGTTTGGACAGGCTTGAGTCAAAGCGGAAGCAAGCTTCCCGATGGAACCTATTTTTATACAATTGAAGTTAGCGGAAATGCTTCCGCGTCAAAAAGTGGCTGGATTCAGATAACAAGGTAGTATGAAAAGATTTTTTATTTACAGTTTACTTGTTCTGATATGTTCTGCGGCAGCCAAAGCCCAGCAGGATCCCATTTACACGCAGTACATGTTTAATCCGCTGAATTACAATCCGGCCTACGCGGGGAGTAAAGCCATCTTAAGTGCCGCCCTAGTCTATAGAAACCAATGGGTAGGATTGGACGGTGCACCGAAGGTGGTTACCTTTTCTGCCCATTCTCCGCTCAAGAACAAAAACATGGGTCTTGGTTTTGAAATGACCAACGATAAAATCGGACCTACAAGTAACCTGACAGTCCAGGCATCATACGCCTATCGAATACGAATCAGTAAAATAAGCAAGGGTAAACTAGGGTTTGGATTGAAGGCCGGCATTTACAATTCGAGTATTGACTGGAACGGAATCAACTACAAAGATCAGGAAGACGGTTTGGTTGTCGGCAGTAAAAACTCGTATTTATCCCCCATTTTTGATTTTGGTCTGTATTATCACAGAACCAACCGAAGTTTTGCCGGATTGACATTTAAAAATTTAAACTCACCCAAACAGGGGGTGAATTACAGCGGAAGAACGACATCAGAAGAATCAAAGTTGTACTCTCAGATAATTCTTACCTACGGAAAGATTATTGAAATTAGTGATCGGGCTGTTTTCAGGCCATCCGCCTTGCTGCGCACCAACTTTCAGACCCTACCGGTGTTGGATGTGAATTTAAGCATGTTGTTCGATCAAATTTTTTGGGTTGGTCTTTCCTACAGAACCACCAATTCCATTGCAGCTGTTCTGGAATATGAAATAACACAACAAATCAAAGTTGGATATTCGTACGATTATGATGTTTCCGGCTTAACTTCGACACATACGGGATCACATGAAATTTTCTTAGGTTTCAATTACAATGTCTTTAAGTCACGCATGCGGTCGCCGCGTTATTATTTTTAAATTTATCGGGAAAGAGAATCATAGATGACAAAATTCTGGCTAACGCTATGCTTAATATTATTCTCTTCATCTTTTGTGAGCGCTCAGCTTAAATATGCCGATCGTTTATTTGAAGAAAATGATTTTCAGGAAGCCGCCAATCTGTACGAAAAGGTTTTAGCCAAAGACAGCAATCAAATTGAGGTTATTGAGCGACTGGCATTTTGCTATAAAAAGGTCAACAGATACGATGACGCCGAAAAGTATTACGCCAAAGCGGTTCAATATCCTGAAGCAAATGCCGAGAGTTATTTCAATTACGGCCAGCTGCTTAAGAACAACAACAAAATTAAACAGGCCAGGGACCAGTTTCAAAAGTTTATTGAAAAAGAACCCGAAAGCCTGATCGGTAAACTGGCACTTCATTCATGTGATGCCATCGGTGAGTGGACCTCCACGGCAAGCGAATTCCAATTGAAAAACATGGATCCGATCAATACCGAATACCTGGAATTTGGTCCGTTTCCTATGGGTTCAAAATTATTGTTCACTTCCAATAAAAACTACCTGGGAGGTGAAGAAAAAGGAAAGGTTACTCCCTCGCCCGAAGACCTTTCAACCTCGATCTATGTGTATGATTCCACCGACCATGACGAACCCATTCAGTCTTTTTCATCCAACATCAACAGCATAGATAATATTGAAGGACCTGCCTTTATGAATGGCTCTCATTCCAAGATTTTCTTCACTAAAACTTACAACAGACAACGAAATGTTGTAAATCAAATGGAATTGCATACTTCCAGTTTTGACGTTGATCACTGGAACACTTCAATTCCACTAAGCTTTATTGACAGGAACTACTCCTTCACAAACGCCGTTCTGTCACCGGATGAGAAATTGCTGTTTTTTGCTTCCGACTTGGCACATGGACAAGGTGGGATGGATATATACGTGTGTGAGAAAATCGACAATGAGTATCAAAAGCCAAAGCCTTTGAGTCAGCAGATTAATAGCTCGGGAAACGAAGTGCCCAGTTACTTTGACGAAGAAGGGAATTTGTACTTTTCTTCCGACTTCCTGCCCGGATTTGGAGGAATGGACATTTTCAAGTCTAAATTGACAGGAGACTCCTGGTCAACACCGGAAAACATAAAAACACCCTTTAATTCGAGCAAGGATGACTTTGGGTTTATTAAAATTGACAGCACCTCGGGATACTTCGCTTCGAACAGGGATGGAGGAAAAGGCCTGGACGACATCTATTATTATTATAAACACAGGTTTACGGACAGTTCATATTACACTGATATTTCAGGAAAGTTTGTGCTCGACACGCTCCCTTTGATGAATTTCACCATTGCTCTTCTCGACGAAAATGATGAGATTGTCCAAACACTGGTTACCAATAAAAGAGGTGAATTCACCTTTAAAAATGTCAAGGCCGGAGTGCGGTATAAAATCCTGATCGATGAAGATCCCGATAAAGTTCCCGAAGAGGCGCGCGTTTACCTTACCGATGACCGTTTCAATCAAATAATGCTGATTGAACGTCTTCAAAAAGGTTTGTTTGAATTCAGAGCACTTAAAAGAGACGAATACCTTGGTCTTTCGCTCATGGATGAAGTCGACGACGCCGGACTTCCCACCTTAAAAGTCCGTGGGCAGTTGTCCAGTAAAAATCCTCAAAGTGTCATTGACGGAAAACAGGTTTACATCGTAGATGAAAATGGCAATATCCTGGCTTCAACATTTACCGATAGACTGGGTCAGTTTAATTTTGAAAAACTTTCCATTGACGAACAGTATTTATTCAGGCTGGAGGAAGAGGACGTCGACATCGACATTCAGATTATCAACACCGAAGGCCGGGTTATAGGGCGCACACTTAAGAACAAAGACGGGATTTACGTTTATCACAAATTTACGATCAATCCTTCCGGTGAACCTGATATCAGGGGTGTATTCAGATATGGCAATCTTCCTGCAGATGGCGTATCCCTTTACTTACTGGACGAAAATGACATGCTTGTACAACTTACCCGTACAAACGTTAAAGGTGAATTTGAGTTCACCAAATTAAATCCTGGAACAGACTATAAAATCAAGGTAGACTCGACCATCAAAATCCCGGGGAATGCGAATTTATTCATCATGGACGAGCACANNGGACTGTTCAAATTTGAAACCCTGGCCCCTATTCCTCCGGAAGAATTGGCTTTGATGGAAGAGGAAGATTATGTTCTCAAACCAAGACAGAGCATGATCGGGAAGGTGAGCAATGAGTTGAATCCGGCAAGCGTTAACGATCTTTTGATCCAAATCGTGAATAAAAATGGAAATGTAGTTGCCGTTTCCAAGACTGACGGCCGGGGAGTTTTTAAATTTTTCAATCTTCCGATAGACGATAATTATTTGTTTAAAATACCCGAAGATGACCCCAACTTTAAAATCAACATTATCAATAAACAAGACAAGGTTATTGGTGAAGCAAAAAGAAACGATCAAAGTCAGTTTGTCTATCACAAATTCACGATAAATCCGTCGAAAAAACCCGACATCCGGGGTATGTTTAAATACGGTGAGTTACCAGCGAACGATGTCAGTCTGAATTTAATTGGTGAAAACGACGAAGTCCTTCAAATGGTCAAAACCAATAAAAATGGAGAGTTTGCCTTTAAATCTCTGAAAGCCGGGAAATCTTACCACATAGAGATCGATGAGTCAATGGGCGAAATGCCAAGCAATACCAACATGTTCATTTACGATGAATACACCGGTTTGATGTTGCCCGTTTCAAAACTGAACAATGGACTGTTCAAATTTGAAACCCTTGCTCCTATGGAAGTTGAAGGTATGGCACTCATGGATGAGGTGGATGACGAAGAAATTGATGAATCCGGAGTGCTTTATAGTTTTTTCGGGCAGTTGTTTGATAATCAGCCCATGGCCATGCATGAGGGGCTTAAAATACATGTGGTGGATAAGGATGGAAACACGATTAACACGGCAGTTGTAGATCGCTTTGGTAAATTCAAGTACGAAAAATTACCATTGAAAGATGAGTATTTAATGCGCATTTCTGAAGACGACCCGAATTACAAACTCAATGTGATGTCCGAAAACGGCGAACTGCTTGGAGCCCTTGAACGAAATGAAAAAGGTGACTTTGTCTTCAACAGGAAGAAAATTGAAGAAGAAAAACTCGTTTCCGCAAACCGACTCAGGAAAATCAGGGAGGCCCATTTATCCGACAAACCCTATGTGTATTTTGATTTCGGAAAATGGACCCTGAATGATTTTTCAAAAGATGAGTTGGTCAAAGCAACGTCTATTTTAAAAAATGATCCTTCACAAAAGATCGAAATTTCATCCCACACGGATTCAAGGGGACCTGCCGAGTATAATATGTGGCTTGCCGAACAACGTTCAGCCGCCATTAAAAAATACTTAACAGACAATGGAATTGAAAGCAAGCGAATTGTTGTGCATAACTACGGCGAAACTAAACCGATCAATGAATGTGTCGATGGTGTTGAATGCTCCATGGAAAAACACGCCGAAAACAGACGAACTGAATTGAAATTAATCAGGTAGCACTACCTGTCTATTCAAACATCTCCTATGTGCCCGGACCAAATACTCAAAGCGCCTCTTAGCAGCGGCATTCTAAAAAGAATGCTTGCGCTTTTTGTCTTGCTTTTGATTTCGGTTGTTTCGGATGGTCAGGGCACCAATATTAAGTTCAAGCACATTTCAATAAAAGATGGTATTTCTCAAAGTACCGTGAACGCCATTACTCAGGATGAAATGGGTTTCATGTGGTTTGGAACACAGGACGGTCTGAACAAATTCGATGGGTATGATTTCACGGTTTACAAGCATATCGTCGAGGATAGTGGAACCATCACCAATAGTTTCATTAATTGCTTCTACAATGATCCAAAAGGCAGGTTGTGGGTAGGTACGAACAATGGCATCAGCATCTTTGAGCACAGGCTTAACCGCTTTGTAAACTCAGGCAGCAATTACACCAGTTTTTTAAAACTTAGAAATCACGAAATTCTTTGTTTGAGTGAGGGAAAGGATTCGAGTGTTTGGATTGGAACCAATAAAGCCCTTTTTCATTTATCCACGAACAATTCACTTACTCAAATTGAAATTCCTGAAGGAAATAAGCGTACCCTGGGAAATACAAGAATTACCGGCATTATATCCATGGACGAAGATAACGTGTGGATTGGAACAGACGGAAAGGGGATTTTTCAATACACGTATTCCACAAAATCCTGGTCCAATATCTCACATCTGGACACAAAAATAGAAGTCACCGGTCAAAATGCCAGAAAGATCAATGCACTCACAAAAGCTAAAAATGGACGGATTTATATTGGAACCGATTTCGGTCTAACCATTTACAATCCAAAGAAAAAAAGCTTTGAAACACATGTATTCGATGCCGACAATATTTTCGGAATATCGAGCAATTTCGTGTCGAATATTTACGAAGACCATTCGGGCAACATTTGGGTAGGAACCCTGAACGGAGGACTAAATAAATTCCTCCCAAGCCAGAAAATATTTTACAAATACCGAAAAAACGTAAACATTGAGAGTTCCATTATCAGCAACGACATTACCTCAATATTTCAGGATAATAGCGGTGTTCTGTGGGTTGGCACAAAAATAGGACTCTCCAAATTTGATTTGCTTAAACAGAATTTCAATCACCTTCAGTTTGACCAGAATTCAATAAGCAGCATAAGTCGAAATATTATCTGGTCCATTTTGTCGGACGGAGACATTTTATGGGTGGGTTCTAACGAAGGACTGAATAAATACAATCGCGAAACTGATGTGAACATTGCATACACACCCATGATTGTTGTAAACAATGAAAAGCGAACCAATGCAATTTTCAGTTTGTGCAGGGACAACGCAAATCGACTATATGTTGGCACAGACGGTGGAGTTTTTCAGTTTGACATAAAAAACAACTCATTCGTTCCGGCTTATTTTAACGGTTTTCGGGTAAAAAACAGGACCTATTCCATGGTACTGGATAACAAGAAGAGATTGTGGATCGGAACGCGAGGCAGTGGCTTGTTGGTTGTGGGTGAAAACAGGTCCAATTATGTTTCATTGAGCGTAAAACAGGGGTTGCCAAGTGACATAGTCAGAATAATCTATATGGATCAGTCCGGAAATATCTGGCTTGGAACCGACAATGGATTGTGCAAGGTGATTGAAACCGATGGGAAATTCAGCTTTAAAACCTACCAGTACGAGCCCGGAAAACCAACCAGTCTCAGAAACGACAAAATATTAAGCATTGCCCAGGACAATCACGACTTTATCTGGGTTGGCACCTTTGGAGGAGGACTGAACAGACTGGACGAAAGAACCGGTGAGTTTATTTCTTACACAGAAAAGGAAGGACTTCCGAACAATGTCATCTATGGCCTTCTTTTGGATGAAAAAGACAACCTCTGGTGCAGTACAAACAATGGTCTGGCAATGTTTAATACCGTCACAAAATCCGCCCGGAACTTTGATGAAAACGACGGGCTTCAGAGCAATGAATTTAACATTGGTGCATTTTCGAAAAGCGAGGACGGAGAGTTGTTTTTCGGTGGAATTAAAGGAGTGAATGCGTTCTACCCATCCAGCATTCAAATCAACAATCTGCCTCCTCATACGGTCATAACGGATTTTCAGTTGTTCAATAAGAAAGTTGACGTTGAAGAAGATGGCATTCTCAGCCGGTCAATATCCGTAACGAACGATATTACACTCTCCTACAGCCAGAATGTTTTTTCCTTCAGCTTTTCAGCCCTTCACTACTCGTTACCCGAACGCAATCGCTATGCTTACAAGTTGGAAGGATTTGACGATAACTGGATTTTTGACGACAATACCAGGAGGGCAAAATACACAAATCTCGATCCGGGAAATTATGTCTTCAAGGTCAAAGGAACCAATAGTGATGGCATCTGGAGCAACGAAGCCTCCGTCAGGGTAAATATTGAGCCTCCATTTTGGCGCATATGGTGGATTCAGGTACTTGCAGCACTTGTCCTGATCGGAAGCATTGTCTTCTTTTATTTAAACCGATTGAAAACAATCCAGAACCAAAAACTGAGGTTGGAAAGAGAGGTCGAAATACAAACGATAGAAATCCGGGATCAAAAAGAAGAAATTGAGAAACAAAAACTTCTCCTTGAAGGCGAAAAAGAAAAGCTTGAAACGTTACTTCTGAATGTACTGCCTGAAAGCACGGTTGAAGAATTAAAAGTAAAAGGAAGAGCTACCGCGCGTAATTACAACAAGGTTACCGTGATGTTTACTGATTTCAAAGGGTTTACCAGTATTTCCGAATCATTGACACCAACTGACCTGGTTGCCAAACTCGATAGTTTCTTCGTGAAATTTGACGAGATCATTGAAAAATACAACATCGAGAAGATTAAAACAATCGGAGATGCCTACATGTGTGCCGGAGGAATTCCCATCAGAAACAAAAGCAATCCAATTGATGTTGTGCTGGCGGCCCTGGACATTCAGCGCGTGATGCTTGAGTTGAATACGGAAGCAAAAAACAAGGGGGAAAACGAATGGGGTCTTCGACTGGGTATTCATACCGGAATTATCATTGCCGGTGTCATCGGAATAAAACGATTTGCTTATGACATCTGGGGTGACACCGTAAATGTTGCCAGTCGTGTCGAAACAAACGGAGAAGTGGGTAAGGTAAACGTATCCGAGGCCACTTATCAGGAAATCAAGGATTACTTTATCTGTGAATACAGGGGTAAGATTTATGCAAAAAACAAGGGTGACATTGACATGTATTTTGTCTATGGAATTAAACCATACCTGTCGGTAGATGGCAAAGGGATTGAACCGAATGAAACCTTCTGGGAATACGTTAACCTTAATTTATTCAGTCCGATAAAATACCACGAGGCTGAGACACATATATTGAACCGTTTGAAGAAATCACTTCCCAAAAACCTCTATTACCACAACGTGAACCACACCATTGATGTAACCAACGCTGTCGAACGGATCGCACTCAGCGAAGGGGTATTCAACGAAGATCTGTTTGTGTTGAAAATGGCCGCCCTATACCACGATGCGGGATTTATTGAAAAATATCAAAACAACGAGTCACTTGGAGCGATGTTTGCCAGAGACGACATAGCTCAGTTTGGATTCAACAAAGAACAGATCGATTTGATCGAACAGCTCATCATGATCACATTTGCTGCCAAAAAGCCTCAGACCCTGCTGGAGAAGATATTGCGCGACGCGGATTTGGACTACCTTGGAAGAAGTGATTTCCACGATCTGTCCGACAGACTGAAACGAGAATTGCTTGAACGTGAAATGATTCGTTCTGATGAGCACTGGGATGAACTACAGGTTAAATTCATGAGTAATCACACCTATCATACCGAGTCGGCAAGGGCCGCCCGTGAGGAATCCAAACAGGTGCATTTGAAGGAAATAAAGGCCAGGATGAAAAAGAATGAGAAAAATAACGTGGTAAACTGATCAAATGGGATATATTTATGATTTGAAAGCTGTTTTTTCTTCGGGGCTTGTTTTCCAAAAGCCGCGTGAATGGTAGCAGACAAAAAATTGAATTAATTTTGATATATTCCAATAAGGTTTTAATATTGTAGGTAGTTATATTACCTTGTTTATATATAACTTAAACGCATTCTGAAATGAAATTGAGACTCTTTTATCTCCTTGTTTGCTTTGTGTCATGGGGCGCTTTGAACGCGGGAACACTTGTTCTTGAAGGACATTATCAAGGCAAAAACCTGTATGTTCAGAATCCGTTTGCAGGTTCTGGTGTTGGATTTTGCGCTTATCAGGTAACCATTAACGGAAATGTTACAACGGATGAGACCAACTCAAGTGCATTCGAGATTGACTTTACCAACGAACAGTTAAAGCTGGGGGATCCGGTTATTGTTAAAATAATGCATAAAGACGATTGCAAACCAAAGGTGTTAAACGAAGAAGTGTTGAAGCCAAAGAGCACTTACATTGTTAAAACCGTAGATCTCGACAAAGATGGTGTCTATTCATGGACAACAACCGGCGAGTCAGGCATTTTAACCTATGTCGTTGAACAATACCGTTGGAACAAGTGGGTTAAAGTCGGTGAAGTGGAAGGAATTGGTTCTCCGGCAGAACATTCTTACAAGTTTAAAATAACACCTCACTCAGGTGAAAACAAGGTGCGCGTTAAGCAGGTGGATTACACCGGAAGCCCTCGATATTCAAAGTCGGCTACTTCGATATCCACTTCTCCTGTTGTAACATTCAGCCCGGTTAAGGTGAAAGACGAAATTTTATTCTCGGGGGAGACCCTTTATGAAGTGTACGATGTTTATGGGAACATTGTCAAACGTGGATTCGATTCAAAAATTGACGCGACGAATCTCAAAAAAGGGGATTATTATCTGAGTTACGACAATAAGACGGAGAAGTTCTCCAAACGATAATTCAAACAACATAACGTGAAAGTCCCGCCCAAAACGGGGCTTTTTTTTTACCATGCAAAAGATAGAACACCTCGGTATTGCGGTTAAAAACTTAAAATCGGCCAACGAGGTATTTAGAAAGATCCTGGGAAAAGCCCATTACAAGGTCGAAGAGGTAGAAAGAGAAGGGGTATCGACCAGTTTTTTCACCCTTGGAGATTCAAA
>DNDT01000354.1 GCA_003487525.1 Flavobacteriales bacterium | reverse complement strand
AATTAACAATATTTAATCCCATCCTTTAAAACCTTCACTCAAATAAGCGTACTTTCGCGCACTTAGAAAATTTATAAATGGATTGGATTACACAAGCGGCGCAACTTATTCTTTCACTTTCGATACTTGTTATTTTACATGAACTGGGACATTTTATCCCCGCCCGGTTATTTGGAACACGGGTAGAAAAATTTTACCTCTTTTTTGATCCCTGGTTCTCTCTTTACAAGTACAAAAAAAATGACACTGAATATGGCATCGGATGGCTTCCTCTTGGCGGATATGTCAAAATAGCCGGAATGATCGATGAGTCCATGGACAGGGAACAAATGAAGTTACCGGCCCAGGAATGGGAATTCAGGGCTAAACCGGCATGGCAGCGATTAATCATAATGATTGGAGGAGTCAGTGTCAATGCTGTTTTGGGAATTGCAATTTACATTATGATCGCATTTGTTTGGGGCAATCAATACATCCCAAACGATCAACTCACCTACGGAATCTACTGTGATTCGCTCGGGAAATCCATAGGACTCGAAAACGGGGACAGGATAGTCAGTATTGACAACCGTCGAATCGAGAAATTTACCGACATCCGGCTTGATCTCGTCATCAATCAACCCGGTAGTATTCAGATCGATCGAAACGGATCCACACTTAACCTGGCCATCCCATCCGGCTTTACCGCCGAGGTAATAAAATCTGAAAACGTCACATTTATCGAACCCGCCATAATTGCAGAGATTTATGAAGTGGCTGCGGGCTCACCCGCCGAAGAAGCCGGTTTGCTTAAAGGAGATCGCATCGTCAAATTGAACCAGGACAGCGTTCCGTTCTTTCAGGATGTGGTGCACTTTTTACGATCTCACAGGGATCAGGAAGTGACTGTCGGGGTTGTTAGATCAGGGCAGATGTTCTATACAAATTCCATGGTGACGGAACAAGGAACCCTGGGTTTTCAGGTCACTCCTCCCGGCGAACAAATACAGATGAAGGTTGAAACCTACGATGCCTTCACTGCCATTCCCGCCGGATACAAAAAAGGAATAGATGCATTTAGCAACTACATCAAACAAATGAAATTGATCTTCAATCCCGAGACCAAGGCCTATGAATCTTTGGGGGGTTTTGTCATGATCGCCAAGGCTTTTTCACCGGAATGGGACTGGGAGCGATTTTGGAATTTCACGGCTTTCTTGTCAATCATTCTGGCAATTATGAATCTTCTCCCTATTCCGGCATTGGATGGTGGGCATGTCATGTTCCTGTTATACGAGATTGTATCTCGAAGAAAACCACATGAAAAGGTCCTGGAATATGCGCAAATGGCCGGAATGATTCTGTTGCTCGGTTTGCTTCTCTACGCCAACGGCAACGATATTGTAAAGCTGTTTAAATAGAGATTCCCAGATTTTTCTACCTTTAATGGGTATTTTTAAAATCCTCATTATGAAAAAAATAGCATATATAAGTGCCGCCTTTGCTTTGATTTTCAGCATGGCTTGTGCAACAAACAACGAAAATTCGGATTCTCAGGATGAAGTAATGACCGAAGGTACCGATGAAGCAATGGAGGAAATGAATAATGAGGAAGAGAACAATGAGCGCGAAATAAGTGTTCAGGAACTACCCGAATCCGTGGCTTCTGCCGTGAGAAGTTCTTACGAAGATTACACCATCAGTGAGGTAGAAGAAATCACTGCCCCTGACGGGGTAATTACCTATGAGATAGAGTTAAAGAAAGATGGAGAAGAAATGGATGTGATCTACGGCGCAGATGGCAGATTCATGGGTATAGAAGAAGAAGATGACGACGATAATGGTGACAACGGAGAGATGGATGACGATGAGGATGAGGATAAGGACGAATAGGCATTTACCCACAGAACTTGCGTTCCATCTGAAAATATAAAGTCGGGCTCACCCGACTTTTTTTGTTCGTGCTCAATCAGGTGATTCTGACATTTCTCATCTCCAAAGACTGTACATTGGCCGACATGGAAATACACTAAAGTGATAAATGAACTTGCTGTCAGACAAACTGTTAAAAATCATCAACGATCGACGATTCGCGATATCGGTTCTTTTTTTGATGTTGCTGACCGGCAGAATTTTTCTTTTAACACAATTCAGTTTTAAGTACACCTGCAGTGATGACCTGATTTTCTGGCAATCTGCAAGTGATTATTTAAGGGGTATTTTTCACGAACCCTATTTTTACGGGCAGAACTACAATTTTATGCTGGAATCGTTGCCGGCCATACCAATGCTGGCGATCGGACTGCCTCATTTCATGGCTTTGCCCCTTAGCACCTTGCTTTTTGCGTTATTTCCTTTCCTTCTTTTCTCATTTGTCTTGTTTCGCAATGGTCATGATCTGGCAGCCTGTATTTTTCTTTTAATACCACTCACCCTTCCAATTGAATACGACATGGTCACTTCAATGACCAGGGGGTTCATAAGCGGGATATTTTTTACCGGATTTCTTGTCTACTGTCTATTGAATCCGTACGGTATTAAATCGTATATCATACTCGGATTGACCGTGTCAGTCTCGTACATCCTCAACCCAAATTCACTGGTCCTCTCCTTTCCTGTCAGCCTGTATCTTTTATTTGAAAATTACAATAAACCTTTGTTTTACTGGATACCGGTACTATTCGCCATTCCCTTCTTTTCACTTGAATACTATGCCAGGCAGTTTTACATCTCTAACCCTGAATTTCTTGTTCACAAGGCCTGGGAAATGAAATTCAGCATGGATCTGATGTTGGACGGATTTTTGCACATGGACCGATTCTTCGGTTACCTGACCCCCGTTTTTTGGAAGGGAAATTGGGTGGTCCTGCCTGTTATCCTGATTCTGGCAATTAAACTGATGAAAACGAACTGGAAAAAAGGCCTGAGTTTGGCACTGAGCGTAGTTTTCTTTCTCGGGTTAATGGGTATGCACAAAGTAAATGACGGGATGGACACCATTTTTTTCACCTCTGTACGAATGTTCCTAGGCATTCCTCTTGTATTGGGAGTGGGTATGTTCTGGTTGACAAATACCGTTAAATTCAATGAACGATTATGGACACGGGTAATTTTGGGGATTGGATGCATCGTGCTTTTCATTAAAATCCTGGAAACTAAATCCGTTATTCAGAAACATACCGAGCTAAAAAATCATGGCTCAATTGCATTGAGCTCGATAGAGGACTTAAAGAAACGGTGCGCCGAATGGAAAGAACGGATCAGGCAATACGACGCAGATCTGATTGTGTACGTCGTCGACTGGAAATATGGTGTTCCTGAACTGGAATTCTACAATTATGCCTGTCCGTTATTGGAAAGCGAACTGCCTCAAAGTATCATAAACGTTTTCGAACGGAGAACCTGGATTTTTGTCGATGAGAAAGACCACTCAAGGGATCGAGTTCTCATCTTCAATCCGAATATTGACTCTCTGCCGGAAATTACTCCGTCCTTAAAATATGAACGTATTGAAGGCCGTCCCAATCTGATTCTCATTACGGAAAACGACAAATCTCTGTCTGAACTTTCTGAACTATTTCACTTTGGTCTAATGCGGAATACGTACGTTTATTAACTGTGCAAGGACAATCGCAAGGTCATTTGATCAATCAAAATTCATTCTGACCAAATTTTATTCCCGTCTTAAGGTGCTTCCAATTATTTATGCAAATGACTGCCACCGATAGTGGCAATAACCAAATAAGCCGCGAACTGTATCTGTCGTTGGGCGCGATTAATCCTCCGGTGAAAAATGCATTCAGCACTATGCAAATCAGGATAAAACCAAGAAAGTTTATTGAGGTTTGATCATAATAGCGATAATTTCCGGTCACCACAATGAAGATTACAACAAAAAGCGCAGTCAGAATTACGATCCATTGAATGCGAGTCAGAAAATCAAAATTCAGTACGGCTTTTCCATATTTGTTCTGTTTGCTGTTTAACATGTCAAAGGCTTCCCGGTTCATGTGGGTGTAAATCGAATAATATGGCGAACTGCCTTTGTCGTGAGCAGTTAATCCTTCTCCGACGCTATTTTCAGTAAGTTGAGTCAACCCATATAATACGAAGTTGAAAACATTGTCCCACCAATATGCCGGATCGCTAATTATTTCGTTCAGGATAAAATCAAATTCTTTTTTACTTCCTTTGAACCCACCGTATTTTGACGAATAACTATCAACCCAGGTAAAGGTTCCTACATCAACCTGAAGATCTTCATTCAGATCGCACAATGACAATTCCGGATACTGGTCACAGTGATCGTCCAGGTATCTTTTCAGCACTCCCGTTTCGTTTAGATGAGCCATCAGAAAAACATGGCTGCCCTCGGAAAGAAAAAATTTCGAGCTGTGAAAATAGTTTACAGTCGGTACAATCAGCCAAACCGAAAACACTACGCAAGAAACTGCGACGATCCTTTTCACGCTGATTTCCTTTAGCAGGGCAAACGGTAACATCCTGGTCAATAATATGATTACCATCAGCGCAGAGGCAACAAATAAATGGGAAAAATGGCAAGCCTCCGAAAAAATAATGAGGACTGTAAAAAAGACCATGTCCCACGTTGGCAATTTCTTGACAAAAAGCAATATGAATAAACTCAGGATAAGTATTCCCATAAATATGTCCGCCATTATTTGATTTGAAAATGAGGCCAACCCAGTGGTGAACGTCAAAAGAAATATGATCAGAACAAACCATATCCTGTAATTCTCCTTGATGACAAACTTTAAAGTTGAAAACAGCACATACGAGAGGATGATGTTTTGAGCAAGAACAACGAGCCACAATGAATACTTCATGCTGATATGCCTGACGAACAGTCCGTACATGATAGGTCTGTCAACAGGAACATAGCCTTCAAATCCAGACCGGATATATGTGCCGGAATCGGAATAAACAAATGGATACCTGTTGTAAAACGCAAACGTCAGCAGGATAAAAACACCCGATAAAACAACCAGTATCTCTGATTTTTTTGACATCGACATGATTTACTCCATACAAGTATAATCATTGACCGGTAGTTGGAATGATGGAGCATGATATTTTACGTATTCCCCGGTTATCGAAGTGGGCATCAATCGGCAGCAAAATACAGGTGCGGCAATGAATNNATGAATGATTCGTCAATTGTTCAGCATGATATTGGCCGGAACGATTTGAATCGCCATGCACAAAACTTATCTCACAATCTCCTCGTCCGCAATAACCGGCACATTTGAAAGGGTAAGAATATCGTTCATAATGTCCAGCGTTTCGTGCAGGTAGAAATCTTTTGAAATCTGCTTTTCCCAATTTTCAATTCTTGTCAATGCCACAGTGTCGCCTTCCATCTTCACGTCCTGTAAACTTTTTATCACCAGATCCTTGTTTACCGTGTTGATGGCGTCGTATTCTTCATTCATCTTTCTGCGCTCATCCCGTGTACTTCTGACATCGTCATAATAAAGACTGATTTCGGTCTCTTTCCCGATTGTCCTCATCCACGCAATTCGTTCATTGAGTTTTTGAAATGACTCATTCGTTTGCATCCTCGAAGCGCTGTTGTCGCATACTGCGGTCAGATCATCCTTATGTCCCTGCCAGGTGCTATAGGTCATGGCAGGTACACTATCCCATGGTACACTGTAATCGAGTGAACGTTCTCCAAAATCATCCAAATCATACATATCGGGAAGTTGCACATCCGGCTTAACTCCTTTGTACTGAGTAGAACTTCCGTTAATCCTGTAAAACTGCTGGATGGTAAACTTGAGAGAACCGAAAGGGTTTTCCAGATTCGTTCCGGGCTTGAGGTATCGATTCAGGTCCGTGAATGTCTGAACAGTCCCTTTGCCGTATGTAGATGCACCACCCACAATATAGGCCCGATGATAATCTTTTAATGCCGCCGCTACAATTTCGGAAGCCGAAGCACTGAAGCTGTTTACAAGCACAATCAGGGGTCCATCATAAGTAATGCCGGAATTGAAATCCGACTTTACCTGAACTCGCTGATCCGTGGCTTTGACCTGTACAATAGGTCCATCCTTAATAAACAAGCCCGACATTTCAACCGCATCCGTCAGGGAGCCTCCTCCATTGTTTCGCAGATCCAACACGATTCCTTCAACCTTTTCCGCATTTAATTTTTCCAACTCATCACTCACATCCTCCGCTGAACTTCGGCCCTCTTTCTGGCCAAACTTTGCATAGAAACCGGGCAGGTATATGTACCCGNNCTCCTGTACCACAACGTCACGAATTATTGGAATCACTTCAATTTCGCCGTCTTTCTTTTGAACCGTCAGCCGGACTTCCGTGCCCTTCGGACCGCGAATAAGTTTCAACACTTCTTTCATCGGTGCATCAACAATATCTTCCGGTTCCCCATCCCCCTGGGCCACTTTTAAAATCAAATCACCTGCATCCAGATCACCTTGCCTCCAGCACGCACTTCCCGTGACAATGCTCCTTATTTTTATATATCCTTCGGCTTCCTGTAAAACCGCACCGATTCCTTCCAGACGACCGGTCATCCTCATGTCAAAATTTTCTTTTTCCTGAGGAGGAAAATACTCGGTATGGGGATCATACGAACTTGCGAGCGCATTCAGAAAAATCGCAAAATTGTCTTCTTCGTCGATGTCACCTCTGCGCTTAAATCTGGTTTTCATGTTCTTTTTAACCGAATTCACCGCATTGGCAAGCAACTCTTCCTCGGTTTTTACTTCGTAGGCATTCCCCGTACTGTCGGCACCTTTTTTAATCGCTTTTTCCTGATTTTCAAGTTTTCCCAGATATGAATTCAGGACGGTGTACTTCAGGTATTTTCTCCAGACCTCCCTGAGTTCCTTTTCCGATTTGGCAAAGGTTCTTTTTTCGGGATCTGTTTCATAGATTTCGGTCATCTTGAAATCGAACTCTTTATTCAGAATATCTTCGGTAAACTTTTCAGCCTCCGCAAATCGCTGGTTAAATGTCTCATTTACCTCGGTGTAAAAGCTAAGATCCAGCTTAATGATGGCGTCGTCCAGCTTGTGACGGTATTCTTCGAATCTACTAATGTCCTTTTCGGTAAAGTACATCTTATTGTAATCCATTCGCTTCAGGTACAAATCAAACACGCGTTCAGAAAACTCGTCATTCAGTTCAATCTTGGAATAATGATTTTGCTTTAAAACATTGTTCATCAATGTGAGAAGAAGCTGCTCGTCTTTGACAGATGGATCGGTGGTGTAAGAGAAACCCCAGATAGCAATACCCGCAGCGAACAGTGAAAAGATAAAGAGCGCTTTTTTCATAGTAGAACAAATATCCTCATTTAAGCCTTTCAACGAACGCTTTAACACTTTTTAAGACAAGTTCGACGAATTACCCTTCGATAAATCTCCTTATCGCCCTGGCAAGTGTATCGGGATTCGTATTGTGAATTGGATGAGGTGTATCGGGTAAAATGAGCAGCTGACCTTTCTTAAGCAGACGGTATGAAAACACCGATTCCTCAATAATTACCAGATTATCCCGGTCTCCCATGCTAATCAGAACAGGGATGTTTAAATCAGCTAAATCATCGTCATTAAGCGGGTTCTTTTTACCCATCTCCTTGATCATGTCCATGGTTCTTGAAATAACCTCTTTCCAGTCATTTGGAAGATGCAGACGTGCAAGTTCAGCAGCGTAATCCGGTCTTTTTTCTTCAATCACGTCCGTATCCAGTAATTTTATCTGTTGCTTCACCGTTTCCTTGCTCCAGTTGAATTTGGTGCCAAGCGTAAAAATTTTCAATACCCGGTCGGGAAATCGCGATGCCACATAGATGGCTACAAATCCGCCCATGCTGTATCCGAATATGTTTATCTGACGGATTTCGTGATAATTCAGGAAATCGATGACGTTATGCGCAAAAAGGTCAATGCTAAATGGTTCGTCGGGAAATTTTTCTCCTCCATGTCCCGCAAAATTCAAGCGATAAATATCAAAGTGCTTTTCAAGTTTACTCGCGATCTTATCAAAGCGATCTTTGGATCCCCCGGCACCGTGAAGTATTAAAAGCTTTTCCTTCATCCTATTCAATAATTCAGACAGTTGCCAATCGCATCAGAGACTTTTTCTATGGAAGGAATCATCGTTTTTTCCAGAATTTCGTTCAACGGAATCGCAGGCATATTCTCCGCTCCCAGCACTTTAACAGGCGCATCCAGATACTCAAAACACTGATCCGATATTCGGGCTGCAATGCGTTGGCTAAATCCGTTGAACTGCGGTTCTTCGGTAACGATTAAAATTCTGCCGTGAACTTTTGATCGTTCCATTATCAAATCCTCATCGACGGGATAGATGGTTCGTAAATCAAGTATTTCTACCTGACCCTGATAATTTTTCGCTGCGTTCAGTGACCAATGAACACCCATTCCATAGGTAACAATCAACAAACTATTCCCTTTTTCAATTTCGGACTGATCTGCCTCACGTACAATATTTGCCTTGCCGAAAGGCAAAATATAGTCTTCATCGGGTTCCACAACCTTGGCCGCTTCCGTCCCTTTAACCTTTGACCAATAGAGCCCTTTGT